>NZ_FQXO01000025.1 GCF_900129995.1 Caloranaerobacter azorensis DSM 13643
GATATAGCTTCTGCTATATGCACAAAAAGACGGACAGGATTATCTATCCTGTCCGATTATATTAATTTCTAGTTTTTTTCCGTCCCAAACAATTTCATTTACAATCTGTCTTAAAAATTTTTTCTTCTCTTCAAAGTTTAGATTATCTACAGTATTAGCAAAATGTTTTAATAAGTCTTTTATCATGTCCAAATTATTTTTTTCAATTAAATTGATTTCTTCTTTTTCATTTATGTTATATAACTTATCTTTTATTTTTTTAATTTCTTTATCTAAATTTTCTATTTGTTCTATTATATATTTTGCAGCTGTAGAACTTTCATTTTGAGATAGTTGAATAGTAAGATTTCTAATAGCTTTTTCTTTTTCGGCCAGTTCTTTTTCTAATTCTTTCTTTTTGCAATATGCTTCAGATTTTAAATTAGATATATTGTTTCTTCTTCGCTCTAAATTTTTCATTAATTCACTATCGCTTTTGGCCATCTTTTTTAGTTCATTAATGATTAGTTCATCGGTAGCTTTTCCATTCAAATTTTTAACATTACATCTAGAGCCACGAGATCTTTCTTTCATAAGACATTTATAGTAATAATATGTTCCATAAGATTTCTTATTAATAGATACTCTCATTTTAGAACCACATGAACATTTTAAAAGAGGAGTTATAAGCCCATATTGTCCTGTACCAGCTCTAGGAGCCTTTTTGCTATTTTCTTTAATCAGATTTTGTACTTGTATCCAATCTTTAGATTCTATTATTCCTTTATGTTTTCCTACAGCTATAATCCATTCTTCTTCATCTTTTCTGATTACTTTTGATTTCTTTTCTTGATGCTTATTGAATACCATAAGTCCGTGTATGCCATCAAAATCATTTTTACTACATGCTATGTCAGATTTAAGCGATTTAAAATACTCATAAGCTAATTCATCAGCTATTAAGTAAACTGGATTTGTTAAGATAAGTTTGAGTGATTTTCTATCAAAATAATTATTAGATCTAGTTTTTATATTATTTTCTAGTGTCCAACTTTCAAGTTTTGTTAGAGTTCCAAATTCTAAAAATTTTTTATATAAAATTTTAACTAGCTTTAATTCTTCTGGTATAGCAGATAATTTGTACATTTTTCTTTTATTCATGTCAGCATCATAGTATTCTATAGGCTCTGACTTATACCCCAAAGGTGTTCTACCACCTAGCCATCTACCAGAGCGTGCTAGTTGAAGCATATTATCTCTTATACGTTCTGCAATAGTTTCACGTTCTAATTGAGCGAAAACACTTGCTATGTACATCATAGCTCTACCCATAGGGGTAGAAGTATCAAACTGTTCTCTTACTGAAACAAAAGCAATATCGTTGTCTTGTAATATTTCTATAGTATCAGAAAAGTCTGCAATATTTCTACTAATCCTATCTAATCTATAACACATTAAAACGTCAAATTTGCCATTTCGAGCATCTTTTATCATACGTCTATATTCAGGCCTATCTGTATTACCGCCAGAAAAACCTTCATCTTCATAAATTAAGAAGTCTTCAATATTTGCAAAGTGCTTTTTAGCATATTCCTTGCACATTTCAATTTGATTTTGTGTAGATTCGCCTTTGCCAGTAAACTTTGATTTTCTAGAGTATATCGCAATTCTCATGCTATCACCTTTCTAGGTATTAATATATTAATTATATGATTTTTGAAGAAAAGATAAAAGCTACTTGAAAGTAGCTTTTATAAAAAAAGAATATATGGTCGGACAAATAATATAAAAAAAATAATCTTCTGATATATTTAGAGCTAAACATATTTTAATGCTTGTTTTAACCAGAAGACCACTAAAAGAAAATAAGTTAATCCAATAAGTAATGAATTTATCATAATATTAAAGATTAAAATACTTGTCAGAGAGGTAATCAAGATATAAAATGCTATTAACGCAGATATTATATGGAAAACTATACCTAAAAATACACTATGCTCAATCAATTGCCAATAATTCATCTCGATTAGTATTTGAATAAATTCTTTATCTCTGATACTTGTCATTATAGCAATAGCAGTTAATAAAAAACCTGCTAAAGTTAAATTAATTGTTAAGACAGAGTTATAGTCAATCTTACTTAAATCTAGATTATTATTTTTATTTAGTACCCAAAATATTATTTGAAAAGCTAAAGTGCAAATAGTAGGGAAAAACCATACATAATTTACTCTTAAAAAAGACTTTATATCTTCCCACAAATTTGTCATTATATACATTTTATTCACCTTGCTTTGAGTGTAATCTAATATTACCCAATATTTCTCCTTTTAATTCATTATACACAGATTTTAATAAGTTTAGTATATTTTTTTCAGAAAAATCATTATCTATTTCAATTTTTACCCCTTTTGTAAAATATAATTCAAAAATATCGATAGTTTGCTGCTGTTCTTCATCAAGGGTTGCAATTAAACCCAATTTTTCAAGTTTATATTTATTGTCATTTGATTCTTTAATTAATTTATATGTATCTAAAACATGTTTTATTATGTTTTTAGGGTTTTTTCTTTTTGGGTTTTTTCTATCTAAATAAAATATTAAATCACATTTTTCAAAACCATCATTGCGAAAACGATTTAAAATTTCAAAACTTGGATTTTGTTTTTGTTTAGCTAAAATTTCATAAGGTGGAATAGCAAAGGTAAGACGAAGACCGCCAATTTCTTTAACTTTTCCAAGTTTAGATTTAATGTTATTGTTTTTTATAGGATAAATATGTGGTTCCATGCTCCCGTAATATGATAATATGTTTTTAAATTTTTTTATACTAGGAGCACTTTTAGTATTTAAAACAGAAATTACCCCAAAAGAGTAATCTAATAAAAAGTATGTATAATCTTCAAGTGAAGTATTTGGATCTAAGGATAAATCTTTATGAGTTAAATTTTTTAAATTTCTAAAACGTCTAAAGACATTTTTATTTTTTGTTTTACCTATTGTTGCAAACATATACTCATTAGTATGTGTTAATATATCAACAACTAAATCATTATTGATTAAGCAAGAATAATAATTCCCCCAGTTTGAATCAGTATTTATTTTTATATCATTTTTATTTAAACGATCATTGAATATATTATAAAAATCTGATTCAGAATAATAATCGTTCTGCATAGTCTTCTTTATATCTAGTTTATAAAAAAATACTGTTTTATACATTAGCAGTAACTCCCCTTATTATAATAAAAATTCATGTCTATTATACAAATTATACAAAAATATTCATGTCAAAATCCTGGAGCTGTAATTCCCACCAAATCACCTCCTTACAAAATGTTGATTATTGTCGAAAATTGTCGAACTTATGTTCGGTTAAAAAGTTCTAAAAAATACTCAAATCTTAATATTAAATTTGAGTTTTAGCAGTTCTAAAGGAATATTTTCAGCTGCAGCAACTTGTTTGAGAGTAAAATCAGGATATCTTATTAGCAAATCATCTGGAACTAGTAGTTCTGCAGCGAATTTGTCAGCTTGAATTTCAGCCTTTGTTTTTATTTGAAGCGGATGTTCAATAAAGAAACCAATAGATAATTCTGGTTGAAGTATAGCATGTCCAAGTTCGTGTGCACATATATATTTCTGCATATGATAATCTAGTTCACTATTTATATGCAGTATTTCTATTCCATCATTAGTTTTTTGAAAGAAACCATGTATCTTATTGCCCATAGGGTGTTTAGTAACGATGATATCTAAACAATCACAAAGTTCAAAAGGGTCTTTAGTATCATATAGTTCTATAAGTCCTAGTACTATTTGTTTAACCAATAATAATCCCCCTTGTTCCTGTTGATTACTTATGATTTGAAGGTTTTTATTTTATAATTTTTAGATAGTCTTTAATATCAAATACATCTTCTTCTGTTTGATGAAGCTTGTGTTTTATAAACTTTATATCTTTTTCAATATTGTTAAGCTTATAAAATGCTTCAATATGCCTGTTAGCATTTTTGGAATCTAGTTGGTCGATATGGTCTTTTATTAATTCTTGACCTTGTTTTAGTTCCTTTATATCAGATCCAAGTTTTCTTTGTCCTTCTTCTAATTTTTTTTGCCCTTCTTCAAGGTTATTAAGACGATTATTGATAGTTTTAATTTCGTTTTCAAGATTTGAGAATTTTTCATTCATCTCAACATACATTTTTTCTAGTAATTCATATACTTTGTTTTCCATATTAAACATCCTTTCTATTTAATTAGATTTTCAAATCGAAGCCGGTTTTGAATAGCATTTTATTTATATGATATAATAAAAACATATTATAAAGGAGTGTATAAAGATGGAAAAATTAAAGCAAAAAGTTATTAATATTTTTAATAAAGAATTAGATAATATATAAGAGTATCAATAAATTAACTCTCTATATACAATTATTGGAGTAATAGCAAACTGATGAGGGTCATTATTTAGTGATTGAGATAAAGCCTGAGAAATTATGTCTGCTATGTCTCTTAAGTTGTTATTCATGTCATCAGTATAATCTGTGCTATAACCTGGTAGTTTATTAATTATTCCTATAACTGACCATTCTCCAGGAATATTAGTTCCAAACACTCTCAAAATATCGTTTGAACTTTGGGACAAAAATTTTTCTTTTATAGGTCCTACAATTTTTTCTCCATATTTAGTATTAACTTCTAATTCAATTCCGCTTGGCATCAGTTCTAAAATCCTTTTTATAAAATTAGAGAATTTATTTTTCCCATTTTTTTTATTTTTCTTTTTAGGCAGATTATCTAAATCTAAAGAAAAATTAAGTTCATCAAAAATACCTAAAGCTTCTATTACAGGAAGTGAATTTTTTATAGTATCAAGATTTCTAATTTTCAGATTGCCTTTTATTAAAACAAGTTGTCCATCTTTACAGTATTCTAAAGATGTATCATGTACTGGTATGCTTAATTCATTAAATAAATCTATTATTTTAGCATCATGAGGATCTATGTTTTTGCTTATACTATCAGTGTCTATTTCTTTTCCTTCTGACTTTAATTGTGCCAACTTTATATCCGTACCAAAAGAAGAATTACTTTCTAAAGAAGATTGTTGATTTTTTTGAATTAAAAGGAGGTTTCCTCTAAAAGCTTGTGCATATAATGAATTAATTAAATTCACATCTCTATATAAAAAATCTATCAAAGAAATTTTATCTTCTCTTTTGATTTGGTCCCCCATTTATTCCATTCCTCCTCAAATTCTTTTCTCATATATTTACCGTTTTTTTCAATATTTTTTTGTTGTTTGATTATTTTTTTTGCTATCGATAACTTAAAATTCATTTTACTCTCTCCTTTATTTTTTCTTCTTTTATTTTATTATAAGATATTTGGAGAGATTCTACTAATATTTTTTTAATCAGTTTTTTTACTCTCTTTCCTTTTTTTCCTCATTTCCTCGGCAGTCCTTAATCCCATTTGTATTGCATTAGCTAGGATAATTTTATCCTCGTCAGTAAGAAGTTCACCGTTCAGCATAAGACCAGGTTGTTCAAGTATTATTTTCATAGCTTCTTCTACATCAGTTACTTCTGGATATTTTTCTTCAGGTGTAAGCTCTTTTTCTGGATTGCGGATATCTGTACGACCTAGGAGGTAGTCTATTGAAACATTAAAGAAATCAGCAAATCCTTTTAGTAAATCCATTTCAGGAACTTGTTTGTTTTGTTCATATCTTGAAATGGAACTTTTGTTTAGGAAAAACTTTTTTGCTAATTCTTCTTGGGTCATATTTTTTTCTTTTCTTAATTGTTTGAACCTTTCTCCAAAAGTAGCAGTAGCCAAATTCTTCACCACCTTATATTTATTATAATATAAGTTGCTTTGAAAGAAATAAATATTGCGTTACAGGAAACTTTTTTTAAAAAAGCTATTGACAAGTTGTGTTAAAAGAGTATAATAAAATTAAGAGTTGATTTAAAAGCAACAACATGGAGGTGAGATTATGTTAAGCAGAGAGTTAAAATCATTAAGAATTAAAAATGGGTTTACTCAAAAAGCTCTGGCTAGAGAGATGGGTATGAGTGAGACATCATATTCAAAACGAGAAAATGGTTTAATTGATTTTACTGTTGAAGAAATAAGGAAGTTAAAAAGTATATTGAAAATGACAGAAGATGATATTATTAGAATTTTTTTTAGCGAAGAAGTTGCGTGAAATGCAACAGCCTAACAAGGGGGGAAGGGGATGGATAAAAACAATGAATGGGAGTTTCTTATTTCTTTATAGTTTTGAAAGCTTGTGTAAAAGCCTTGACTTGTTCAGGGGATAAATCTTTAACAACATTTAAAAAGTCTTTTAAATCGTTTCTTAAAGGTTCGGAAGTACCTTCTGGAGCAAAGAAATCGGCTAAAGTTATATTAAAATAGTTGCAGTATTTAATTAAAAGTTGTAAAGATGGCAAGGAATTACCTTTTTCTATTTTACTAATAGTTGATGGGTCAACTGATAATTCTTTAGCAAGCTTATTAGCAGACAAATTATTTAGTTTTCTAAAATATGCAAAACGTTCACCAATCATCATAGCAATCTAACTCCTATTGAATATTATTCAACTTTAATAATATCAAATAAATTAAAAAAATAAAATATTGAATTAAATTCAAAATTATTATTGACATATTGAATTAAATTCAATATAATAAGTATTGAAAGGAGTGAAATCCAAATGTTAGGTCAAAGATTAAAGTATTTCAGAAATAAATTAGGGTTAACTCAACAAACAATAGCAGATAAGGCAGATATAGATGTAACAATGATATCTAAAATTGAAAATGAGAAGGCTAAACCTTCTTTACAGACGTTGAAACGCATAGCTCAAGCATTAGAAGTAGACATATCTGACTTATTAAAAGAGACTGAACAATCAGCCTAACAAGGGGGTGAAGGGAATGGAAATAAGTGGTAAAAAGTTGGAGAAAATTGTTGTAACTGTTAAAGGAAATGAAGTTGTAATAGCAACTTTAGATAAGATAAAAGTTACGGAAAAAGTAGCTAAAAAGATACTAGAATTGAGAAAAAAATTTACCGAACAAGAAATTTCGAATGCTTTATATGCAGCCTATTTGGTAAATAAATTTACTTTATCTTATATCAAAGGAATACTTAATAGGAATTCCTTGATTAAAGATTCTTAAAGGAGCATAAGTTTCCTCAAAACTAGTTTGCATTATAGGACTAAAGTAAAAATTGTAATTATAGTATTGTTTTGAACTAAAGTATGTATATGGATTATAAAGTCTTGGATTTTCATCAATAGAGTCTTTTTCAAAAGCCCATTCAAAAAGTAAATTATATAAAGCAACATCTATATCTACTAATTGTTGAATGAAATCTTTTAAATCTATATTATTTTGATTTTTTAATAAATCTTTAGCTTGGATTTTGAATTTATTAAAGTAATGTTCAATTAAGTTTTTGTATTGTACAGGATTTACCCATGTTTTAAAAACTTGACCATCAATGGTCTTAATTTCAATATACTTTCCTTCTGGATAATTAAGTAAGGAATCTTCATAGAATTTAGACCAAGCAAGTGGAATTTGATTTAATGATAATTCCCATAGATGTTTAACCATAATATTACTTCCTTTCATTGAAAGCTTTTGCAACAATTTTTATAGCTTCAAGTTGGGAAGGTGTAAGGTTTTGAAGTTCTTTAACGACATCATCAAGAGAAACATTATTAGAATTTTGGTCTTTGAAAAATTCAGATAAAGACATATTAAAAACTTCACAAATTTTTTCTAAAGTATCTAGTTGAACCATATTGATATTGTTTTCTATACGACTCAATTGAGGTTGAGTTAAACCGACTTTTTTAGCTAATTCAGTCATGGTCATATTATTGTTTTTACGAATTTCTCTAATACGAGCACCAATATCAAACATTTTTATCACCTTTGTATTTATGCGTTAAAAGCATATTGTTTTATATTTCAATGATAACCTAATTAGGTATATAAAACAATAATACATAAAAAATATACAAAATACGCATAATTTATATTGACATTATACGTAAAACGTATATAATAGTATATGAAAGGAGGTTTTACTAATGAAGAAAATCGGTGAAAGAATAAGGTATTTTAGAAATAAACGTGGTATAACTCAAGTTCAATTAGCAGATATGACTTCTATTGAGCAGACAGTAATTAGTCGTTATGAAAATGGGAAAATAATTCCTCCAATATCTAAATTAGTGATTATAGCCCGAGCATTAGAAGTAGACATATCTGACTTATTAAAAGAAACTGAACAATCAGCCTAACAAGGGGGTGAAGGGAATGGAAAAGGGAAAAAATGTTGAACAAATTTTGTATGAGCAATTAAATCAATTAAGAGAGTTAAGTCGATCTGAAGCAAAAAATGAGCCTGAACTTGTAGTAAATATTTCTTTGGCGATGGTTGAGATAGCTAAGTTATTTAATCTTTATCCAACGACTCAAGGGTTTGATGAACTTCTTTAATAATATTAATAACTGATTGTAGTTTTATAAGATTTCTTGAACTGCCGTTGGGATATTTTAAATTACTACTAGATTCTATATAAGCAATAGCAACTTCTACAGCTAATTCTTTGTTGGTTTTAGCCATTGTATCACCTTCTTTCACTGGAGGTTAGTGGTAAGTTCAGGCTCAAGAAAATTTTACTACTAGCGTAATGAAAATACAAGAGAACAAAGCATAAGGAGGTGAGGATGATGACATTAGAAAAAAGAGTTGCCGAAGTGATAACTTACGACAAAGGGGGTGAAGTAATTTGGAAGTAAAGCAATTAGGATTAAATCCAAAGCGTATTGAAAAGATAGTTAATAATATTTTATTGGAACTTAAGAAAAATAAAGTGTCTGTTGAAGAAAGTTTTGTTGTATTCAATATATGTCAAAATGTAATAAGGTATACAAGTGTTGTAAATACAGATGAAGTAGTAGTACTTTATCATAATGTAAATACATTAACTTGGGATATTCCTAAGAAATAAATTTAGATAAATATAAATTTATTAAAGATATAGCAGAGTTTTTAATAATTTCATTTCCAGAATTAAGTATTTGTTTTAAGACAGTTTCGAATTTACTTTCTTTATTCAATGAGTTAAAAGATAAACCTAGTTTGTAAAACTCTACAATATCACAACCTAACGAAGTAATTTTTATGCCAAATATTTTACGCTGCATGCCCCAATATACTTCGATAAAACCTTTATCTTCAAGATATAGAAGGTTAAAGATGAGGAAATTATCATCTATATTATTTAAAGAAAATTTATCAAGTAATTCTTGAGAAATCATGACGTCCATACGACCTTTATTGATTGCTTGATTATATAAATCTTCTAATATTGCTATTCTAATTTCAATTTGATTCAATTAATTCACTTCCTTTCTGTTTCAAAAATTCTACAGAAAGGAGCGAAAACCTTCATACAAAATTCGACAAGGGGGTAAAAAGGATGACTTTTATGACATTGGAACTTGCTATGAAAATGTATGAAAAAAAATATTATTACAGTTTGTGCAGATGGAAAAGTATTGATAAGTATGGAAAAAGATGCAGTAGTAGATAAGAGATTGCCTGGATATTTTCAAGAAATAGTGAAAAATTGCAGAGAAGCATAGGACATTCTAGTAATTTCATAACATTTAATGAGGTGATGATAATATGGCACAACCAATTGAAGTAGTGGTAAATATTCCGGATAAAGAATATGCAGCTAAACTAATGTCGAGAGCAATAGCAGACATTATTGAAGGAAGAATAAATAAGCTACCACTAGAACAGAGAGAAAAAGCATATGAAATATTAATAAATGAACTTCGAAAGAGCATTAAAGAGGGTGATTGTAATGACTAGAGAGCAGAAAATAGCAAGAATTGAAAAGTTAAAGAAAGAAATACATGAAGCATACAAAAGAGGAGAATGTTCATCTGAAATAGTCAATAAGGTAAATGAGTGTACTAGATTAGCTTTAGAAGTTATTAACGAATGGTAAGGAGAGGAGGTGCCCTGATGAGCAAGACACCAGGTAGGCAGAAAAGATTGTTTGTAATCAAGTGCACAGGGAAGGAGCTTTCTGAAAAGGTGAGAGAGATGACAGAAAAGCTTAAGTTTTTAAGGGAGGCTAAATAATTTACTTCTAACTTAATTATACATTGAAAAGGTGGTGAAAAAGAATGAGGAAGTACTGCGGAATTATTTATAAAAAGGCAAGAATTGATGCAAATTTAACACAAGAACAAGCAAGTGAATTGCTACCAATACCTAAGAGAACATTGAGTGCATATGAAAATGGAGTTTTATTACCATCTGGAGAATTAGTTTGTAGAATGATTGAAGTCTATAATGCAAAGTGGCTTTGGTATATGCATTTAAAAAATAATGACCCAGTAGGGAAAAAGTATCTTCCAGATATAAATTTAGGAAGATTATCAGCTAATGTATTAAGACTTCAAAAAGAAATGGCAGATGTATATAAAGCAAATAATTCATTAATAGAAGTAGCTTGTGATGATGAAATATCAAAGAATGAAGAGAAAAAATGGAACATAGCTCTTAAAGAGATAAAAGAATTAATGAGTGCTTGTATATCATTAATGATTTCAAACTAAATCGTTAAAGTGGAGGACGGTTAAAGAATGAAAATAATAAACATAAAAAAAGAAGCCCTTTAGAATTGGGCCAAATAAAAAATATTCCGCTTATCCCCATTATAACATAATGGGGAACTATCCGACAAGGAGATGAGAGTATGAATAAAAGAGAGATAATCGAAAGAATAGAAGAACTTAAAAACATGAGTAAGGCATTTGAATTACTTACTGATGATAGAGACGAGGAAGAGCTCTTGACAGAATTAGAAGGATTAATTGATGAGCTGATATTTTTCTACAAGGAAAAATTGGACAAGGTTATTTGTGATGATGAAGAAATAGAAAAACATGAAACAGACTTTGAAAATCTTGGACAAGGTTGGGAGTACTATCTTGGAATAGGTGAGAATATACCATCTTATTTGAGATAAGGGGGAACACTATGCAAGCAAATGTACTTATTAAAACTATAGATTTAAGCCACGAAGAGTGGTTAAAGTGGAGACAAAAAGGTATCGGTGGAAGCGATGTAGCTGCAATACTTGGAATCAATAAATATAAAACAGCTTTTGAGGTTTATTTAGAAAAATTAGGGGAAATCGAAGAAAAAGAAATAGATAATGAATTTATTTATTGGGGCAATGTGCTTGAAAATATTGTAGCTAAAGAATTTGAAAAAAGAACAGGCAAGAAGGTCAGAAGAAAAAATCAAATTTTACAAAATAAAGATTATCCATTTATGATAGCAAACCTTGATAGAGTTATAGTCGGTGAAAATGCTTTATTAGAATGCAAAACGACATCAGCATATAACAAAAATGAATGGGAAGACGAAGAAGTTCCTGCTAACTATTTAGTACAAGTTCAACACTATCTGGCAGTTACAGGATATGAAAAAGGTTATATCGCTTGTTTAATCGGTGGAAATAAATTTATTTGGAAAGAAATCGAACGAGATGATGAGCTTATAGAAATCATTATTGAAGCTGAAAAAAAGTTTTGGCATGAACATGTTTTAAAAGGAATACCACCAATTTTAGATGGAAGTAGTGCTGCTGAGAAATATGTAAAAGAAAGATTCAAAAAAGCTAAAGAAGGGTTAGAAATTGCTTTGAAAAGTGAATACAAAGATAAAATTAGTCGTTATTTTCAATTAAAAAATGAAATCAAGGAAAAAGAAGAAGAACTGAAAGCTATTGAAAATCAAATAAAAAATGAATTAGGAGAAGCTGAAAAAGGACAAGTTGGTAACTATGAGATTGTATGGAAGAATTATTCTAGCAATAGGATAGACACAAAATTGTTAAAAGAAAAATATCCTGAAATTTATAACAAAGTTATAAAAACTTTAAATTATAGAAAATTCCAAATTAAGGAGGTAATGTAGTGGCTACAAACAAAAGTTTAAAAAACCAATTGATCCAAAGAAAGCAATCTTCAATTACTAATTCAGTAAAATCATTACTCAATAACGAAGCTATTAAAAAAAGATTTGAGGAAATTTTAAAGCAAAGAGCTCCACAGTATATGTCTAGTATTATTAATTTGGTTAATTCAGATACAAATCTACAAAAATGTGATCCAATGAGTATTATTGCAAGTTGTATGGTACCAGCAACATTAGATTTACCCGTAGATAAAAATTTAGGTTATGCTTGGATAGTACCTTATGGTAATAAAGCAACCTTTATTATGGGTTATAAAGGGTATATTCAACTGGCTTTAAGAACAGGACAATATAAAGCAATTAATGTCATAGAAGTACATGAAGGTGAATTAATATCTTGGAATCCACTCACTGAAGAACTTGTAATAGATTTTGAACAGAAAAAATCAGATGCAATTATAGGGTATGCAGGATATTTTGAATTACTTAATGGTTTTAAAAAATCAGTTTACTGGAGTAAAGAGCAAATAGAAAAACATAGAAAGAAGTTCAGTAAATCTGATTATGGCTGGAAAAATGACTATGATGCAATGGCTAAAAAGACTGTTTTAAGAAACATGTTAAGCAAATGGGGAATCTTATCAGTTGAAATGCAAAAAGCTTATAGCGAAGAAATTAATTTTGAGAGAGGACAAGACCATGATTCTAACAACGATTTGGAAAATATATTTGAAAATGTAGAATATGAAGTTAAAGATGATGTAAAAGAAGATGAAGAAAAAAATAACGAACAACTAGAAGGACAGATGAACATAACTGATATTAATTAGTTCTCCTTATAAAATAGGAGCTTGGAGCATTAAGCTCTAAGCTCCAGACTAAAGAAAAAGAAAAGTTAAAGTTGGTGATAGCTTGAACTACATAAAAGAAATAAATGCCTTTTACGATTGGCTCGAAACAAATTCTTTATCTTCATCTGCTATTGTTTTATGGCATGCTTTGATGGCCATAAACAATAAATGCGGATGGATAACGGAATTTGCTGTAGCCACATCGGTCCTTGAAACAAAAACAGGACTTACAAGGCGTACTATAGAGAGAGCAAGAAATGAATTAAAGCAAAAAGGAAGAATAAATTGGAAATCACGAAAAGGAAATCAATCTGCTGTTTATACAATAATTCCATTTGTGCGTAATAATGACGCACAACCTGTCGCACAACCTGTCGCACAAAGTGTCGCACAAAGTGTCGCACAACCTGTCGCTATTAATAAACTAAACATAAACAAAACTAAACAAAAAATATGTAGTAGTACTACGGATGAGATGACAAATTTTAACATTGATGAACATTTCAAAGAGCTTGCTAAATTATACGAGCAATGCATAGGTACGCCAAACGGGTTAACTGCTGATTGGATAGAAAGTATTTTAGAGATGTATGGCTTTGAATGGTGTAAAAATGCAATGTTAGAAGCTGAAAAAAGAGGTTATCGTACTAAAAAATATGTTGAGGGGATATTGCAAAATTGGAAACGAGACGGTGGTATAAAGTTAAAAAAAGACAATAACAACAGTAACAAAGATAGCAATAAAACATTTCAAACTAGATTTCACAACTTTGAACAGAGAACTTCAAAATACACAGCTGAAGAACTAGAAAAAAAAGCGAGAGAGAAGTTTGAGAGAAAATTAGAAGAAATGAATAATAGGAGGTGAAATGATGCTAGTGAGGATAGTAAATACAAAATACAACGACTCAGTCATAATAGAAGCTGAAACTATTGAAGAAATCAGGAGAATAGCTCGTGAAGAAGTAGAAAAGAGAGGTTGGGACATACAAGATATGTATAGCGAGGAGGTTGTAAGTTAGTTCAAAATATAAGTTTAGGAGGGATAAAATGAACAATTTCGTATTAGAACTCTCCAAAGCAATAGAACAGTTAGCTATCGAAAGAGGAATGAGTGTTAAACCTTTGATAGGACAAGCATTAGAAATGTTGCAAAGGAGTGAATGGGATGGATCTACTACAAAGTATTAGGCAAGCTGAAATTCAACTTGAGGTTGCAGAAAGTATATTTAATCATGCAGAAGATCCTGAACTTATAGATATAGCGATTATAGATATGTTATCAGCCGAGAAAAAGCTGAATAGATTAAGAAAATTAGCAAAAAAAGAAGGTGTGAAAAGTGGAAATTATATTACCAGTTTTAGATAAAAAGGAAGATTGGGCTCAACATCAACAAAAATTAAAAGAAGAGTTTAAAGAATTGAGTTTAGCATTAGCAACAACTAATATTTACGGGGAAGAAGCAATTGAGAATATAGCAGAAGAAGCATTAGATGTAATCCAAGTTTGTATTGGAATATTGGACAGAGTTAATGAAAACAATCCTAGAATTTTAAAAAATAAAATACAACGTCATGTGGTTAAGTTAGTAAATAGAGGGTGGAAATTTAAAGAAGTTTTAAGGGTGGTAGAGGATTAATGGGAGTAAGATGGACTAAAGAACAGTATAGGCAGTATCTTGAAAAATCTAATAAAAAGAAAAACAAATATAACGCTAGAAAGGTAGTAGTAGATGGAATAACATTTGACAGTCAGAAAGAAGCACAGTTTTATTGTAAACTCAAGCTACTAAAACAAGCAGGAGAAATAAGAGATTTTGGTATTCAAGAAAAATTCGAGCTTATACCTAGTTTTGAAAAGAATGGATGTAAATATAGGCCAATAATATACATAGCAGACTTTGTTATAGTAAACAATGATGGAACTACCGAAGTAGTAGATATCAAGGGAGTGGAAACTCAAGTATTCAAGATAAAAAAGAAATTATTTGAGTATAAGTACCCTGATTTAACATTAAAAGTGATTAAATAGTTGAAAGGGGAGAGAGTGAATGCCTACAGAAATACAAAAGTTAATAAAAAGGTGTATTATAAGATACTTAAACGGTGATGAAGAAGAATTTTATAGATTGAAAAATAAAGCTATTGATATGTATGAACATCATAGGCATTTATATGTGCCGATTAAGGAGATAATTGAAGCTAAAAAGACAGCATAGGAGGGACGTCATGAGTGAAACACTAATAGAAATTCGATGCATAAACTGCAACAAGCTTTTAGGTAAAGTACCTGATGATGAAACTTTTAAAATTGAATTGAAATGTAGAAATTGCAAGACGATACATATGTACAAAATAGAGGCTCGAGAAGCCCAGGGTGAACAAAATTAGCCCTGGGTTTTTGTTTTAGATTCACACGTTTTCTAGAGGAGGGTGAGAGATGGCAAAGATTAGAGATTTACTAAATGATAAACAAAAACAGAGATTATTTGAGAAACTAATAGAGCAAAGAGATATTTCTATAAAAGATGCTATGAAGCATGATGCACACAAAAGAGTGAAAGGTGCTATTAGACAAGTGAGGTGGAGTAAATGAATTACTATAAAGCTACAGAGAAGTTTCTATATAACTATAAACCCTTAAAGATTAGTATAAAGAATATGGAAAGTGAGTTAGAGGAATTAGAGCCTATTGGAGTATCTGCTATTAATTATGAAAATGAAAAGACTGGTATTACATATAAGATTAATAAAATTGTTGAAAATGAAGCTATAGATTTGATAAGCAAAAAAGAATTGCTAAAAGACAGAATTGAGAAAACTAAAAGATTAGTAAATAGAATAGAAAGAGCATTAGAAACATTAAATGATTCAGAAAGGAAGATAATAGAAAAAAGGTATTTTGAAGCTAAACAATGGTGGCAAATAGCTCATGCAGTAAGATATAGTGAATTTTGGTGCAGAGAGATAAGGAAACAAGCTGTAAATAAAATAGCAGTATCTTTATTCGGTGTAGATGTACTTGAGAATGATGTAGTTGCTAATTAGTTGCGTTTTAGTTGCTTTACTTAAATTTACAATTGGGGTATTATAATATTGAGCAGAGAGCATAATCACACAGGCTACTGCTTTAAGCACCCATATTGTTGGGTGTTTTTTATTATTTTAAATCCACTTTTAAGTTGCATATTAAAACAAATGGGAGGTAAAAATGAGGATACCGGAAAAGATTAAAATTGGTGGGCATACTTATATTTGTAAATTTGATGATAAGTTAAGCAGAGATACTAGTGCAAATGGAATGAGTTGCGGTAATAGCTTAGAAATAATTATAGATTCTTCTTTACCTGAAGAGAATCAGGAATCTGTATTGTTACATGAAATACTAGAACAGATAAATTTTAGATATGAATTAAATTTAGAACATGAAAAGATAACAATACTAGAAAGTGCATTATATCAAGTTTTAAAAGACAATAAGTTGAATTTTAGTGATAGGTCCTGATGTAAGGTGAAATAAGAGTTTGACCCTAACTCGGAGAACTACTGGGCATGTTAACTATTAATTAGGTGTAGAACGTCTATGACCTGAAACTTTTACCTTTTTTCCATTAACAGTTCGAGTATAAGGTTTTACAGGTACTATTTTTTTACCATTTTTTGTTTTTGCCATAAAGCAGTCCTCCTTTTATTAGATTATTTCAGGACCTATCAGAATGATAATAACATATTTTCAATACAAATATTGTCGAAACTTGCGATAAAAAATTAAAGGAATCCTTCTGTTTTTGTAGAAATTTCATATATAAGGAAAAACAGGGGGCATATAACAATGAAAGAAATAGATATAGAAGATAAAATAATTACTTTTAGAATGGAAGGAAAATCATTTGATGATGGATTCGACTTATATAATACTCTAACAGTATTACAAAATCTCCAGAACATTTTAGATAAAGCATATTTAACTTTAATAGATAAAGAAAGGATGTCGAAAAAAGATAGACAATTATTTAAGATAAAGGTAACAGAAATAAAAAAAGGTTCATTTTTATCTGAATTAATGATATATGCAGGCGGTGCAATGCAACTAGCATATCCTATTGTAAATGCGTATTCTCCTTCATTATTATTTGATCTTTTCAAAGAAGGATATACATATTTAACGACTATTCTTCAGGCTAATAGAGATGGGAAAAAAGTAAATATTCACCAAAGTGAAAGTGGTGATAACTTGATTCTTGTGATTGAGGGAAACAATTATGCACCTATTAACATTAGAGTAAAAACTTTTGAATTTGTTAAAAGATCTTTTGATGATTTTAAGAATCTAACATCACAAATAGATGGTGAAAACGTAAAAAAAATTAATATAACTGATAAAAAGAGCAAAAAAGATAAAATCGAAATAACTTCTAGAGAAAGAGAGTTATTTACTGTAGAATCAAGATTAGATGAAAAGGCTATCAGTTTTATAGGAGAAATTTTTAGAATTGATACTCATGCCAAAAACGGGAAATTACTAATTCATGAATGCGAAGAAGAACAATTAAAAGGTATGGAATTGAATTTTGAACTTATACTGGATAAACATGTACATAAATGTTGTAAGATAATAGATAAAAGAGCAGAGTTTGTTGCCTTAAAAAAGATGGAGTATGATCCTATAACATTGAAAGAACAAATAAAAAGTCTTAAAATTATTGAGATAAATTCTAACTGATAAAGCATGAAAAAAGGTGATAAATAATGATTACATTTACATATTTATTAAGTGGATTTATAGGAAGTATTTTAGGTTCTATAATTACTATACTTCTATATTTAGATAAAGAGAAAAAAGATATTAGAAATACCGCAAAAATAGTTTATTTTCAGTTATATAACGGGTTTGAAAGAATTATTGAAAGTTTGGAATTAAATAGTGATAACATAATGTTTAAAGAGTCAGATATACAGAAAATACCTATTTATATCACTAAAGAATGGGATAAATATATAGTTAAATTAAGTCCATATTTAACAAAAGATGAATTAATAGATTTGTTTATGGCTTATGAATTAATATCTAATATTAAAGATAATTTTGATAATGAAGAGAAATTATTTAAAACATTCAAACACGAATATTATGTAAAGAGATATTTGATAGATTTGATGGAAGTAACTAAAGAAATTAAAGACCTAAAATACAATAAACTTTTAACAAAAATAGAGAAAATAGCAAAACTAAATAAAAACATTTATATAAACATAATAAAATTAATTTTAGGTATTTTGATATGTTTATTAATTATATTAATAGTAATTGCCTAGAGCCTTAACTGGCTCTTTTTTCATGTTCAAAACAACTCAAATAAGTAGGTGGTGAGGTTGAATGAGATAAAAGAAAAAGTAAAAGCTGACTATTTGAAAGGATTAAAATACAAGGAAATATGTGAGAAATACGATTTAAGCATAAATACATTAAAGTCTTGGATAAAAAGATATAAATGGTCTGATGAAAAGAAAAAGGGTGCACACAAAAATAAAAGGGGTGCACCCTTAAATAATAAAAATGCAATAGGAAATAAAGGTGGAGCACCACCTAAGAATAAAAACGCTGAAAAACATGGATTTTTTTCAAAGTATCTTCCTGATGAAACATTAGAAATTATTCAAGAGATAGAGCAGAAAAATCCTATAGATATACTTTGGGAAAACATACAGATACAATATGCAGCGATAATAAGAGCTCAGAAGATTATGTATGTAAGAGATAAAGAAGATATTACAAAACACCTTAAAAAGGAAAAGGATGGAGATATATTCACAGAAAGAGAATGGGAATTTCAATATGCTTGGGATAAACAGGCTAATTTTTTGCGAGCACAATCTAGAGCAATGTCTGAACTTAGAAGCATGATAAAGAGATATGAAGAAATGTTAAAGTCAGATTTAGTAACAGAAGAACAGAAACTAAGGATACAGAAATTGAAAGCAGAGATAAATGGTCCTGATGAAGATAACCAGGAGTCTATAAATGAATTCATAAAAGCTACTTCTCCAACAGAAAAAGAAATAAAAGAATTATTTGGAGATGAAGAAGATGGCGAAGAAGAGGAAGAAAATTAAAGGTTTTATTTTTAAACCTTTCTCTATGAAACAGAAAAAACTTTTATTTTGGCATGA
The DNA here is from genome assembly GCF_900129995.1 of Caloranaerobacter azorensis DSM 13643. Taxonomy (GTDB): domain Bacteria; phylum Bacillota; class Clostridia; order Tissierellales; family Thermohalobacteraceae; genus Caloranaerobacter; species Caloranaerobacter azorensis. The sequence goes on from NZ_FQXO01000025.1 coordinate 19,045, forward strand.
TAAAGGATCCCCGCATTGTGATAAAGACATGGTAATAGCTGACGGAGCTATTAGAAGTGGAAAAACAATAGCAATGATATGCTCCTTTATTAGATGGAGCTTGAAAAACTTTGATGGAGAGAATTTTATATTAGCTGGTAAGACAATAGGAGCTTTGAAAAAGAATGTTATAGGCCCTATGCTTCAAATACTTAATGCCTGGGGGTTAAATTATACCTATAATCGTTCAGAAAACTATATTGTGATAGGTAATAATACTTATTACATGTATGATGCAAATAATGAAAGGTCCCAGGATAGACTGCAAGGTCTTACTGCAGCAGGAGCATTAGCAGATGAAGTTGCATTATTTCCTCAAAACTTTGTTGATCAGATGATAGGGCGTTGCTCTGTAGAAGGTGCTAAAATTTTTATGAACTGCAACCCAGGAAGTCCGCATCATTTTATAAAGACCGAGTTTATAGACAAAGCTAAAGAAAAAAATATTTTATACCTTCACTTTACAATGGATGATAATTTAAGTTTATCTGAAAAGGTTAAAGAAAGATTTAGACGTATGTTTTCAGGAGTATTCTATAAACGTTATATCCTTGGTCTTTGGGTAATGGCAGAAGGCTTAATCTATGATATGTTTGATGAATCAAAGCATAAAGTAAGGACAAAAGATCGAGATTATATAGAATACTACATTAGTTGCGATTATGGTACTCATAATGCAACAGTATTTTTACTATGGGGTTTATGTGGTGGCAAATGGTATTTAATAGACGAGTATTATTATTCAGGTAGAGAAACAGGCAAACAAAAAACTGATGAAGAATATTATAAGGATTTAGTTAAGTTTGCAGGAGATAGAAGAATAAAAGCTATTATAATAGACCCTTCAGCAGCAAGTTTTATAACCTGTATTAAAAAACATGGGAAATTTAAAGTTAGAAAAGCTGAAAATGACGTGTTAGAAGGAATTAGGAACGTTGGAACTGCTTTAAGTGAGTTAATGATACTTTTTAATGATAAGTGCATTAACACATTTAGGGAGTTCTTTTCTTACGTTTGGGACGAAAAAGCAGCAGAAAGAGGAGAGGATAAACCCGTAAAACAATTTGATCATGCGATGGACGCCATGAGGTATTTCATTAATACCATAGTAATGAAGCAGCCAAGCATTCAGGTATTTAAGTGAGGTGATTAGATGTTAATATTTGATAACAGCGTTAATATGCTTACAAAAGAAGAAATTATAAAGATATTTATAGACGAGTTTAATGCCTCTAAAGAACGGAAAATGATGCTAGACGGTGAAAGATATTACAGAGTAGAAAATGATATACTCAATCGAAAAATGATAAGATATGAAGACGAAAAACCAGTAATAGACGAAACTAAAACAAACAATAGACTAGCACATGGATTTATGCATCTACTTGTTGATGATAAGGTTAATTATTTGCTCAGTAAACCTTATACATTAACTTGTGATGATGAAAAATACTTAGAAGCAGTCAAACAAACATTAGGAAAAAGATTTCAGAAAAAGCTTACACAGTTAGGAACAGAAGCCAGCAATAAAGGAATTGCCTGGCTTCATGTGTATATAGATGGAAGTGGTCAGTTTAAAACTATGAAAATACCTTCTGAGCAATGTGTTCCTATATGGAAAGATAATGATCATGAAGAATTACAAGCTCTTATTCGTTACTATGATATAGAAGTATATGAAGGAAAAGAAAAGAAGATAGTTACCAAAATAGAATACTGGACTTCTGAAACAGTTGATTATTATGTTATGGAAAATGGAGAAGTAATTTTGGATTCAGAAATGTATCTAGATGGTGAAAATAACTACGACGGGCATTTTAAGGTAAATGATGAACCAGGAAGTTGGGAGAGAGTTCCTTTTATTCCATTCAAGAATAATGATTATGAACTGCCTGATTTACAGTTTATTAAGACTCTTATCGACAACTATGACTTGACTAGATCAGATATAGCCAATGAGTTAGAAGATATCAAGAATGTTATATATGTTCTCAAAGGTTATGGTGGACAAGATCCAAGCGAATTCATGAGGGATTTATCTTATTATAGAATGATTAAGGTTGATGCCGATGAAAAAGCAGGAGTAGATAAAATTGAAACGACAATAAACATTGAAGCAGCAAAAGAACATTATGAAACCTTGAAGAAGGATATATATGACTTTGGCCAAGGGGTAGATAAGAGCCAAGATAAGCTAGGCAATAATCCTTCAGGTATAGCATTAAGATTTATGTATTCTGGATTGGACCTAAAATGTAATGCTATGGAAGATAACTTCAAGTGGGCTTTTGAACAACTAATATATTTTGTGAATAAATATTTGGAGATAACGAAACAACCAGTGTCGGATAAAGAAATAAAAATAGTATTTAATAGAGACATAGCAATTAATGAATCACAAGCTATTATAGACTGTCAAAATAGTAAAGGAATTATATCTGATAAAACAATTATTGCTAATCATCCATGGGTTGAAGATGTCGATAATGAAATTGAGCAAATTGAAAAAGAAAGTAAAACAAATGAATTGCCTATGTTTGATGAAGAGTAGGTGATAAAGCTTGAATAGTAAAGGCAAAAGCTATTGGGAAAAACGACAGGAACAAAACTTCCTTGCAGGTGAGAAAAAGATTAAAGAATATTATAAAGATTTAGAGAAAGCATTTAAACAGGCTAAAAAAGAGATTCAAGCTGTTATTAATGATTTTTATGTAAGATATGCTGATGAAAACGGAGTATCCTATGCGGATGCACAAAAAAGTTTAGATAAGGTTGAATTAGGTGATTTGAAGGACTTTATAGAACTTGTTAATAAGAGTATGGGTAAGTATAATCAGAAGCTTAACAATATGTCTATAAAAGTAAGAATAACAAGATATCAAGCATTAGAAAAACAAATAGACGCCATATTACAGCGATTATATGCTATAGAATATCAATATAAAGGGGAGGAAACTTTAAAAGAAGTATATTCCGATTCTTACTATAGAACATGGTTTAGCATAGACCAGTACCATGGATTTCATCAAGAGTTTGCACAGATTAATCCTAGAACCATTGAAGAGTTAATCAAATATCCTTGGAGTGGCGCGGATTTTTCAAGTAGAATCTGGAAACAAAAGGATCATATGCTCCAGAAATTGAAAGAAAGTATTACCACCATGATAATACAAGGCAAGAATCCAAGTACACTATCAAAAGATTTCGCTAAAATATTCAAAACAAAAGAATATGAAGCCTACAGGCTGCTCTATACAGAGAGCAGCTTTATTATTGAACAAGGTACTCTTGCAGCTTATAAAGAGGATGGAGTAGAAAAATATCAAATACTTGCAACATTGGATATGAAAACATCTGATATATGCAGAAGTGAAGATGGAAAAATATATGATGTAGATAAGGCTGTAGTTGGAGTTAATTATCCGCCATATCATCCATTCTGTAGGACTACAACTATACCATATTATGAAGATGAAGATTATTTAGAGGATAAAAGAATAGCAAGAGATCCTGCAACAGGTAAAACTTATAAAGTACCTGCGGATATGAATTACAAGGAATGGCATAAAAAATATATTGAAAATAACCCAGAGGCAAAGCTTGCTGAAAAGAAGTGGAAAAACAGGTATTCTGATAAGAAACAGTATGAAAAATACAAGGAAGTGCTGGGTAAAGATTTGGGTGTTAAGTCCCTTGATGAGTTCCAGGAGTTGAAGTATAATAAAGTTGAGGAATGGAATAAAATTGAAGATAACTACTATGTCAAATCGAGATTAAAAGATGGTACTTTTGGTTCTGTTATTAATCCTGAAAAACAAGCTCCACATATGGAATCAACAAGAATAGAAGGTAAAAGCTACTTTTATGATGATGTGGATGTTCAGGAATTATTTAATAAGTATGCTGGCACTGGAAGAGTAGAAAGAGATGGAAATGAAAGAAGAACGAATAAGGAAATAATCAGTTTGGATGAAAATATTGGTTTTGTAGTTAGTTTAAAAGGTGTCAAACAAGCAAATTCTATAAAAATACACCATTCAAAGAAAAGGACTCATATAGTACCACATTATCAGGAGGAAGAAGAATGAGGTTTTCAAAAATACCACAATTAGATTACGGTAAAAAAATAAAAGTTACATTTATTGACGGTCAAGTTTTAATTGGGATAGTTAATGGTTTCACAGCAAGAGGAGATAGCGAAAATAACCTAGAGGAACTTACAATTAAAACAGACCAATACCCTTATGTAGGCTTTAATGAATCAGAAGTTAAAAAAATAGAAATTATTGATTGACAAGCACTTAACCAAAAATTAAAAGGTGAGTGCTTTTATTATGTCTGAAAGGAGGGTAATAGTATGGAAGCCTTACATCTGAATTATCAAATGTTAGTTATGATATAGTAAAACAGAAACTTGTTTTAGAGTTTGATGTTATGAAGTGTTTAATAGAAAAATTAGATTAAAGACTTAAAAAAATATAGTTTAAATCATCACTAATATTATGCTTATTTAGAGAGGTGTGATTAGTGAATATGGATATCAAGGATAATATTACAGTAATTGACATAAAAAATGAAAATGAAGTAATTGCAGTTATATCAAAAGAAGAAATAATTATAAAAGATGGATATGATGTTTTATTTGATGTGGGAGTAGATGAATAATAACGTTGTAGCTGTGCCTTAAAATTAATCTAAATTATCTTTTTTACTCTTATTAGGATTTGATCTGATTATTCTTTTGCCATCTTTTTTCATTATATGGTAATCAGGATAATCATCAATATTATCAGCAACTTGTCCACGGGTTAAGATTTTTCCAGTTTTAGTGTCCAAAAACTTACGGTTTAAACCTGTTTTGCTTTCATCAATAACTTTAAGCCTTGGTTTTTTACTCAAAAATATCACCCCGTAAAATATTAAGGCACAGCTACTAAAAGAATTATATCATAAAATGTAAAATGGTTTTAGGAGGAGAGATAGTGAATAAAAAGTTAATACTTAGAGATGATTTTGTTATACCAAAAGGGACAGAATTTGAACTAATTCCAAGTAATACAGTTAGAACTTATGGTGAAGGAAATTATGAGGCTGATATTACAACTAGTAAAGATACTACCATGAGTATAGTAGTAAGCGAAGATGAATTAGAATGTAGTGGGTTATTTGAGGTATCTGAATAGGATATCTTTTTTTTATCGTCTTTTTGGTATTGTAGACGTAAAAGAACAAGACATCACCGGGCACGACCGGGTTAAAAAGTGAAGATGAAAGGAGAATGAAAGATGACAAAGGAACAATTAATTGAAATGGGATTAACTGAAGAACAGGCAGAAAAGGTTTTAGAAGCTCATAAAGAGGAATTAAAAGGATTTATTCCTAAAGCCAGATTTGATGAAGTAAACGAGACTAAAAAAGAGTTAGAGCAACAAATTAAAGAAAGAGATAAACAACTTAAAGAACTCCAGGATAAAGTAAAAGGCAATGAAGAACTAGAAAGAACTATCAAAGAACTGCAAGAAGCCAATAAAGCCACTAAAGAACAGTATGAAGCAAAGATAAAGGATATGACTATCAATGCGGCAATACAATCAAAACTTACTGATGCTAAATATCCAGAACTATTAATAAGTAAGTTCGACAAGTCAAAGCTATCGGTAGCTGAAGATGGTACAGTATTAGGCATTGATGAACAGCTAGCAACATTGAAAGAACGATACAAGGATTTATTTAAGCCAGATATTAAAGGTAAGGACCCAAACAATACTGGCAGAAGTTCTTTAGGTGATAAAAACCCTTGGAGTAAAGAACATTTTAATCTTACAGAGCAAGGAAAGTTAATTCGGGAAGACCCGGGAAAAGCAAAACAATTAATAATCCAGGCAGGCGGCAATCCTACATTATTTGGACTATAAAAATAAGAAAAGGAGATGATCTTATATGCCAGTAACAAGAGTTAGTGATATTATTATTCCAGAAGTTTTTAACCCTTATGTAATTAACACAATTGAAGAACAAAATGCATTAATTCGTTCTGGGATTATGGGAATTGTACCGGGCGTAGAAGTGCCTAACGGTGGTACAACTATAAATATGCCATTTTGGAACGATTTAGACGGAGAACCTGAAGCTATTCAAAGTGATTTTGCTTTAACTCCTGAAAAAATTACTGCTGGGAAAGATGTTGCAAGAATATTTGAGTTCGGTAAAGCATGGAGTTCAGAAGACTTGGCAGCAGAATTAGCAGGTAGTGATCCAATGCAGGCTATCGGTAAGCGTGTAGCAGCATACTGGACAAGACAGCAACAAAAGATCCTGCTAAAAATGCTAGATGGTATATTTGCTGATAATGAAGCAAATGATGGTGGCGATTTGATTCTAGATGTTTCAAAAGAAGATGGAACAGGAGAAACGGCAAGTGGAGAAATATTCCTTGAAGCTGCACAACTTTTAGGGGACGCAAAAGAAAAATTTACTGCAATTGCTATGCATAGTAGAGTGCATACAAACCTTCAAAAACTACAATTGATTGAATATATGCCTGAATCAAAAATAGACATCGGTTTTGGAACATATATGGGTAAAACTATTATCGTTGATGATTCTTTGCCTGTCGTAGATGGTTCTACAAGTGGAAAGAAATATACTTCTTACTTATTTGCATCTGGAGCAGTAGGATATATAGCAGGAACTCCTAAAGTACCTACTGAAACAGATAGAAACACTCTAAAAGGTGAAGATATTTTAATCAACAGACAGAAATTCATAATGCATGTCAGAGGGTTTAAGTGGACAGAAGCTGCAGTTGCTGGGGAAATGCCAACGCTTGATGAAATTGCTAAGGCTGAAAATTATGATAGGGTTTATGACAAGAAAAAAGTGAGAGTAGTTAAGGTTGTTACTAATGGTTAAGGTCAAGGTCTACCTTGGCCTTTTCCTTTTATGAAAGAGGTGAAAAAATGGGTGCAACTACATTTTATTTATTAGAGTTAGAAAAGAAACAAAGGAAACAATTAGAAAGACAAAAACAAGAAACTGAAAACCAAATAAGTGAAGATACAGAAATAGATTATAATAAGTTGACTAAAGATGAAATCAAATCAATACTTGATGAAAAAGGTGTTGACTATGATAGCAGAGCTAAAAAAGACGAGCTAATTAAGCTTTTAAAGAAAGTTAAATAAAAGGAGTTGAAAATGATGCTCAAAGAAGAATTAAGAGAATTAGTAAAATCTAATTTAAAAATAGAAGACGATAATAAGGACCTGCTTATTGATGATGTGATTCAAGAAGCAATGAATTATTGTAATTTACATGAACTACCGGAACAGCTAGAGCCTTTTATTAGAAGAAAAGTCAAAACCATTATTGACTATGAAGTAGAAAACGGCTCTAATAATGTGTTTGATGTGAAGTCTATAAAAGAAGGAGATACTTCAATAACATATAACACTGATGAAATTTCTAAAGAAACTATCTATGGGTTATCTGACAGGGACAAGAAAGCCCTTCAACAGTTTAGGAGGATTAGAAAATGAGTGCTCTACAACGATTATGGAAAGACAGAATGGATATCTATAGATGGTTTGAAGTGGTTGAAAACGGAATTACAAAGCAAAAAGAGAAACTTATGTATAGTGGTGTAAAGTGCCACTATAGCAAAGGTTCTTTGGCTGATGTAGGTATTGATGGAGTACCAAAATTAATTAATTCTTATACTCTATTTTGCAGCTTGGATACGGACCTAAAAGAAGGTGATAAGGTTGTGGTGACGCAGAGAAACGGAAGACAAGTAACTCTTATGGTTGGTGAAGGTTTCCCGTATAGTACACACCAAGAATTTTCTGTAAAGCGAGAGGATACAGCATGAGCAGTAGTAATTATCGAAGGAATAAAGCATTTATTGACAAGTATAGAAAAGAGCTTAAAGCAATGCTTGATGATATTAGTGATATAGATAAAAAAATACTTAATAAAGCAGTTAATACCGGTGCGGCATATGCTAGGAGAAATACTCCTGTGGGGGAGTACAAAGGTAATGTAGTAGAGTTTACTACAAGAGATGGTAAGCATGTCAGATTTACAATTAGTACGCCAAGAGTTGGAGGATTTTTAAGAAAAAGCTGGCACGTTATGCCTACTAAAAAGACACCTAAGGGGGTAGAAAAGGAATTAGTTAATTCCGCAGATTATGCAAGTTATGTAAACTACGGGCACAGGATTGTTCAAGGTGGCGTAACAAAAGGTTGGGTAAAAGGACAATTTATATTGGAGAAAGCGATGCACAGAGTAGATAAAGCGTTAGTAAAGGAATTTAAAAAAGAAATTGAGAGGGTGAATAAAAAGTATGATAAATGATGTTAAACAAGCGATTGTAAACAAATTATTAGAACTTTATCCTGATTATATAATATATGATGAAGATATTCCTCAAAATTTCAAAACACCCTCTTTTTTGATTAGTCTTATAGAGCAATCTTACAGTAAAAGACTAAATAATAAGTATCAAAGCCTTCTGTCTTTTGATATAGCTTATTTTAGCCACAAGAGGAAGACGGAAATAAAGAGTGATTGTTTATCTGTACAGCTTAATTTATTAAGAGAATTTGACCTTATAGACACATATAGAGTGCTAAATAAACAAGCTACAATAACAGATGATGTACTGCATATTACATTTGATATTAACTATTCAGAGATTAAAGAAGAAGAGTTTGTTAAAATGCAGAAACAAACTACAAATACGAATATATAAAGGAGTGAAAATATGGCAGGAACATGGGCTAGTCAAAATAAAATATTGCCTGGTGCTTATATCAATTTCCTTACTAATGCTCCTTTGTCTATTACTGTAGGTGATAGGGGTATTGTTGTATTATTGCAAGAGATGAGTGTAGGTAATGCAGGAGAAATGTATGAAATTACATCAACAGATAAAAGCCAATATCCTGAAGGAATTAGAGATGAAGATAAACTACTTGTAAATGAAGCTTTAAAGGGAGCACAGACAGTTATTGTCTATAATTTAGGCTCGTCCCATACAACTGATATGATAACAGCAGCTTTAGCAACACTTAAAACAGTTAATTTTAATACTCTAGCATATCCTTATGATGGGGCAGAGTATGAAGCAAACAAGCAAGAAATTGCTAGATGGGTTAAAGCAATGAGGGAAGAGGAAGGAGCAAAAATACAAGCAGTAATGGCTAACTATGATGCTGACTATGAGGGAATTATAAATGTTACCCAAGGGGTTAAATTGACAGATGGTACAGAGCTAACTGCTGCACAGTGTACTGCATGGGTAGCAGGGATAACAGCAGGGGCAAATATTAATCAGTCTAATACAGGCAGGAAATATGTAGGTGCTATTGATATAGTGCCAAGAATGACAAAGTCGGAGATGCGAACTGCTATTACAAATGGAAAATTCATCTTTAAGGTGGATTCATCACAAAATGTTACAGTGGTTAGTGATATAAATTCACTAACTAGTGTTAGCGCTAAAAAAGGCAAGCAGTTTACTAAAAATAGAGTAATAAGAACTATTGATGGTATTAACAACGATATTGTTGAAATATTTGAAAGCAACTATGTCGGAAAAGTTAATAATAATGCTGATGGTAGGTCTTTGTTAAGGGCTACATTGATTGAATACTTCAACGAACTTCAAAGATTAAATGCTATTCAAAATTTTGCTCCTGAAGATGTAACTGTATCCCCAGGGAAAGACTCTGATGCCATAGTAATTGATTGCTACATCCAGCCAGTAGATTCTGTTGAGAAAATTTATATTACAATTAATCTATCTTAAGGAAGGAGGTTAATGTATGGCAGATAATTATACAAGATTATCTGATACACTTTCCGCAAAAGAAGGGAAGGCTTACATCACCATTAATGGGCAAAATAGAGAATTATTTGAGATATCAAAGTTATCAGCTCAAATTGACTTAATTGTTCAATCAAGACGAATGCTAGGACATAGAATGACACAGCATAAAGTAGTTGGAGCAGAAGGAACTGGGTCAATGACAATGTATTTCATGAACAGTGAAATGTTGAATCAGGCAATACAATACCTCAAAACGGGTAATTATAAAGGGCTTAAACTGCAAATAAAAAATGAAGACCCACAATCCACTGTAGGCAAGCAAGAAGTTGTGTTATCTAATGTAATACTAAATTCTATTCCTGCTGCGATATTAGATGACCAGTCAGATGACCCAATTACATTTGATACTGACTTTACGTTTGATGATATTGAAAATCTTGAAAGTTTTCAGTTACCAGAGAATTATAGATAATTGTTGCAAATATCCCCACTATTTGTTATAATAATGACGAAATTAGTATTAAGGAGTGGGGATATTATGAAAAATGATAAACAAATTAATAGGAAGCCTAGAGGATGTTTATATATTATCATAGTATTTTTTGCCATATCTGTGTTGGTGAGTATTTTAATTAGCATGGGAGATAACTCAAGCCGACAGGCTATAAATGATGAAGATATAATCATTGACGTTTCTAAATTTTCTAAAATAACACCAGAGCAATTGATTGAAATTATGGGCGAACCAGAGTCTAAAGAAGAATGGAACTTTAAAAGTAGAAATGGCAATGTGTATCCTACTACTACTTATACCTATAAAAATGGTGACTACGAATTTTTAGTTATTGATAATAAGGTAGTGGAATTTAATATTTATAGTAGCGAAAATAATGTTATGAAATATACTGATGAAACATCGATTTTTTCTATGTTTGGTATAACTCCAGCGGATACTATTTTAAAAGTAAAGGGTACAGGGACAGCGTTGAGATATGAAAGTGTAACAGATAAAATTGAAGATTTTTGGATCCCTGTATTAAATCAAGAAGACCGTACTATAGATATTGTTAAAGTTATCTATGACAGAACATATTTTGGTGCTCCACCACGTATGGCAATGACTATATCAGAACAAACAGATTTACAGATTCGTTGTCAAAATGTAATAAAATCAATATTGAAGGCTCCTTCTACTGCTAAATTTCCCAATATTACAAAATGGTATTTTGGAAAAGATAGAGAAAAAATAGTAGTTCAAAGTTATGTAGATGCTCAAAATAGTTTTGGAGCTGTAGTAAGAAGTAACTTTCAAATAACATTTACAGCCAGTGGAGATACAATAATATCCCTTATATTTGACGGAGTAGAGTATATAAATAAATAAAAATGTAAAAGCACCTAATTTTAGGTGCTTTTCTTATACGTGCGCCGGGCATGCGTAACAACTAGGTGGTGAGAGTCCACTGTGGGGGTTGACCGTGCCAACCACTAGCCAAAGGCAAGGGTGTCCAT
>NZ_FQXO01000021.1 GCF_900129995.1 Caloranaerobacter azorensis DSM 13643
CAATTTATTAAATCTGTTGATAAATGTATGGCTTCGTATTTTCTTATCCACAATTTCTTTTTTATTTCCTTCTCAAAAAAATGGGGAAACTTAAACAATAATAATTACAGGTTGACAAAATGATAATAATTTGATAGAATCTGTACTTGTAGGTAGCCGCACAGTGCAGGTTTAAAAACTTAGTACCTAGCATTGGCGAGACAGGATAGAGGAGGTGTGAAGAGATGTATGCTGTAATAGAAACTGGCGGTAAACAGTATAGAGTTCAAGAAGGAGATACTCTTTTTGTCGAAAAAGTAGCTGGAAATGAAGGAGAAACTGTTAAGTTTGATAAGGTTTTATTAGTTTCAAATGATGGAGAAGTAAAAATAGGAAAGCCTTTTGTTGAAGGAGCTACAGTAGATGCAAAAATAGTAGAGCATGGAAAAGGCAAAAAGATAATAGTATTTAAGTATAAGGCTAAAAAAGATTACAGAAAAAAACAAGGACATCGTCAGCCATATACTAAAGTTGTAATTGAAAAGATTAATGGATAGTGTTAATTATGACGAAAGTAACTATTTACAAAAACAAAAGAGGAAGCATAATAGGATATGAATTAAAGGGACACGCTGGCTATGCTGAATATGGCAAAGATATAGTGTGTGCAGCTATATCTGTATTATCTCAGACAGCGCTTATTGCGTTGAATGAGGTATGTGGGATAGACACAAATGATATTAAATACCGTATAGATGAGGAAAAAGGCCATTTAAGCGTGATTATACCTGATAATTTAACAAAAGAAAAAAGGTTTAAAGCAGATATAGTATTTGAGACTATGATAGTTGGAATAAAGGGGTTATTGAAAGAGTATCCTGATTACTTAACTCTCGAATATGGGGAGGTGTAAAGATGATGTTTAAAATGAACTTACAGTTATTTGCTCATAAAAAAGGAGTAGGTAGTTCTAAAAACGGTCGTGACAGTGAATCTAAAAGATTAGGTGTGAAAAGAGCTGACGGCCAATTTGTTCTAGCTGGTAATATATTAGTTAGACAAAGAGGAACTAAAATTCATCCAGGTAATAATGTAGGAAGAGGCGGAGATGATACTCTATTTGCATTAATTGATGGTATAGTTAAATTTGAAAGAAAAGGCAGAGATAAGAAACAAGTAAGTGTTTATCCAAAAGAAGCTTTAGCAAGATAACCTACCGAATTCGGTAGGTTTTTTTGTAACAAAATAATTCTTGTGATAAAATAACTACAGAGGTAAAAGTTACAAGGGAGAGGGTGTTTGTTTAAATTGAATAATAAAATTGGGGGTAACAAGGGGTTAACTTTTAGTATATTGAGTTTATTAATATTACTCATATATATTAATTTAATTCTGACAAATTATGTTTTTAATAAGTTTATTCAAATTCTAATTCTAATTTCAATTTTTACATTTGAGATGCTGTCTATATATGAATTAAATAAATTTAATGTTTGTATTGGTAAAGAAAGTTGTAAAAATGTATTGAGAATTAGAGGAGAATTTACTAGGAAGTTAAAAAATTTAAGTAGAGAGCAACGGCATGATTGGATGAATGTTTTACAAGTTATATATGGATATTTGCAATTAAGTAAATATGATATGGCAATTAAGAAAATTAATGACTTGTCGCAGATAACACTAAGTATTAGTAGAGTATATAAGTTAACAATAACACCTATTTGTCTACTATTAGAAAGAAAAATTAAAGAGGCTTATAATAATGGAATAATATTTATATTTAACGTAAATAATTTTAGTCAAGTATCTTATCGGCATGTAGATAATTTAACAAGTATAACAAAAAGTTTAGAATATATTATAGATAAGATTTTAGAATATAATGAATATAATTATAGAGAAATAAATATAGAAATTTTTGAATACATAGATAAACTTGAAGTTATTATAAAAGGGAAATTTGATTTTAAAATTGGAAATGAGTTTTTACAGAATATTGATATTAGAGATGACTGTATTATCTATAGATTTGATTTAGTTGGTATAACTGAATTAAATTTTACATAGATTTAGATCATTCCTTGATTAAGATAAATTTATATAGATTTGTTTATAATATAAATAGTTGACACATTTAATTGAATTGGTATAATGAAATTATTAATATCTAAGTAAGGATGATGGTTATGTTTGTAGATGTTGCAAAGATTTTTGTAAAAGGTGGAAATGGAGGACATGGAGCAGTTGCATTTAGAAGAGAGAAATATGAGCCATCTGGAGGGCCAGCAGGTGGAGATGGTGGAGATGGCGGAAATGTTATATTAGAAGTTGATGAGGGAATAAGGACATTAATGGATTTTAGATATAAACGTCATTATAAGGCGGAAAATGGTGAGAATGGAAAATCGAAAAAACAATACGGAAAAAAAGGTAAAGATTTGATTTTAAAAGTTCCACCGGGTACTATAGTAAAAGATACAGAAACAGGTATAGTCATAGCGGATCTTACTAAAAAAGGAGAAAGATTTATTGTTGCAAAAGGAGGACGCGGTGGTAGAGGTAATGCTAAATTCGCTACATCTACAAGACAGGCCCCTCGTTTTGCAGAAGCAGGTGAAAAGGGAGAAGAAAGATGGATAACATTAGAATTAAAACTTTTAGCAGATGTAGGACTAGTAGGATTCCCCAATGTAGGTAAATCTACATTGTTATCTACTCTAACTGATGCAAAACCTAAAATTGCAAATTATCATTTTACAACTTTAACACCTAATCTGGGAGTTGTTAGAATTTCATATGACAGTAGTTTTGTTATAGCAGATATTCCGGGTTTAATTGAAGGAGCGCATATTGGTGTAGGACTAGGTCATGAGTTTCTAAGACATGTAGAGAGGACGAGATTATTAGTTCATTTGATAGATGCATCTGGATTAGAAGGAAGAGACCCGATTGATGATTTTTATAAGATAAATGAGGAATTGAAAAAATATAGTCCTAAACTTGCAGATAAACCTCAAATTGTTGTGGCTAATAAAATGGATTTACCTCAAGCAAGAGAGAATTTCCCACGGATTAAGCAAGAAATGGATAGACTTGGGCTTGAATTAATTCCAATTTCTGCTGCTACTTCAGAGGGATTAAATGAGCTTAAATATGCAATATGGAACAAGCTAAAGGAAATTGGAGAACCAGAGCCAATAGTTGAAGTTGTAGAGAATATTAATCTTTATGAATTTAATAAAGATAAAAATAAAGTTATTGTAAAGAAAGAAGGAGATAAATATATAGTAGAGGGTGATCCAATAGAGAAATTAATTAATTCAACTAATTTTGACGATTTAGATTCATTGAGGCATTTCCAAAAAGTTATGAGAAAGAGGGGAATCGTTGATGAATTGAAAGAGTTAGGAATAAAAGATGGTGAAATAGTTAATATATGTGGTTATGAATTTGAATTTTTTGATTAAAGAGATGGAGGGGCAATAGAGTAAATGGAGTGTTTTAATTGTGGAAATTGTAAGTTAAATGAGTCAACATATTATTGTATAGCAAAAGGAGAAATAGTAATCAATTCTAATTACAAACCACAAGAGAAAGTTAGAAGTGGATGGAAAAAAGGCAACAAGGACTATGAAATTCATAGAAGAAAGTCAAAGAAAGAAGTAGAAGTATAAGGAGTGGTTTGGTGCTTACAGGTAGACAAAGAAGTTATTTAAAGAGTATAGCAAATGGTTTAGACCCGATTATTCAAATAGGTAAAAATGGTATATCTGAAAATTTAATAAAACAGATAGATGATGCTTTAGAAGCTAGAGAAATCATTAAAGTCAAAATTTTGAATAATAGTTTGTTAGAAACAAAAGAGACAGCTAATAAAATTGCAAAATTAACTGATTCGGAGTTTGTTCAAAGTATAGGGAATAAATTCGTTTTATATAGAGAGTCTAAAGATAACAAAAAGATTGAGCTTCCATAATGAATAAATATATATAACCCTGGATAAAATATTGAAAAAATGGGAGGGTTATATATGGATAATAAAAATAAGAAGAATGATGTGAAAAGGGATAATGTTGTGAATAATGCAGTAAAGGAAGCTCAAAATATTACAGGCGTTGTTGTAGGAGAATTTCCAAATGCACCTGGGTTAATAAATAAAGATATAGGAATGAAGGATAATAAAAAAGGGAGATTGGAATAATAAGCCAATCTCTTTGCTTTTTTTTGTGAAAGGAGTGATAGTATGGAAAAAAGAAACTTAAAACAATTAGAGAATCTGTTTAATAGTGGATTTAAGTGTATAAAATATGAAGATGAAGCAAATGGTGAATTTAAAGCGTATTTTAAGAATTTCGAAACAGAGAAAATAGATACTATAGTTTCTAATGATAAAGATGAGATAAATAAAATGAAGCAGCTAATTGATGAAAATAGTTTATATTAAAAGGTACCTTAAATGGTACCTTTTTTTTGTATTTGAATAAAATATACTAGGAATATATCATAAAAGATTTAAAAGGTGATAGTATGCGAAGATTTAAACAGTACACTATAGAGCAAATCGAAATGTTTTTAAGTAAATACGAGTTTAAAAGACAGATTTATGAGATACATTTTCATCATACATGGAAACCAACAAAACAAGATTATTTACAGGCAGAAGACAAGGAAAAGATTATATTAGGTATGTGGAAATATCATACTGATGTAAGGGGATTTTCTGATATAGCACAGCATTTTACTGTAGCACCGGACGGAACGATATGGGATGGAAGAGATTTAGAGAAAAATCCTGCATCAATATACGGTAGAAATAACGGCGCAATTTCTATTGAACATATTGGCAATTTTGATGAGGAGAAATTAGAAGGTGTGCAGTTAGAAGCGAGTATTAGACTAATAGTTGCAATAATTAAAAACATAAAAAATAAACAGGATAGAGTACCAATATTAGTGTTTCATAGAGAATATAGTGATAAAACATGTCCAGGACTTTTAGTTGATAAGGGCGAAATATTAAAACTTATTAATGAAAGGTTAAATTATAGTATACCATTTAAAGATGTGACTTCTGATATGTGGTCATATGAGTATATTAAAAGAGCAGCAGAATTAGGGTTAATTAAGGGCGATGGTAATGGTAACTTTAAACCTAAAGATTATTTGACTAGAGAGCAAGGCGTAGTACTAATTATGAGATTATATGATTTGTTGAAGGAGGCGGACTGATGGAAACACTAATAATAATTGTAATAGCATGTATAGCCGGAATTGCAGCAGCTAAGTTAATACCTTATATAAAAGATTTTAAAGTTACTTCCGAAGAAAAGGCTAAAGTACAAGAAATTTTAATCGATGCTGCTAAAAATATATTAGAAGTTGCAAATTCAAAGGATAAAGAACAACTTATATTGGCTATAACAAATATAGCTTATAGAGAGCTTGAAAATGAAAATATAAAAGGTTTTACTAGGAAGGATATTGAACTTATGGCCAGAATTGTAGTAGATAAATTAGAGGATTTATTTAAAGCTAGGAACTTATAGTTCCTAGTTTTTATTTAAAGAATTGTAGTTAAGAAATGTTTGACTTATATGCTTATTTAAAATAATATATAATATCATAACTTAAATAAGAGGTGTGATAAATGAATATTGATACACTTATCGAGTTAGCATCAAAAAAAGGGAGTAAAGAAAAAATTATAGAATATAACAATTTTAAGAGGATTGGAATAATGGGAGGGACTTTTGACCCAATACATATAGGGCATTTAGTCATAGCGGAAGAGATTAGGAACGAGTTCAAATTGGATAAAATTATTTTTATACCTGCGGGAAATCCGCCTCATAAAGATAATAAAAAAATAACTCCTGCTAAACATAGATATATAATGACGTTATTGGCTACAATTTCGAATCCTTATTTTGAAGTATCTGCTATAGAAGTAGAAAGAAAAGGGGTTACATATACTATCGATACTATTAAAACTTTAAGAGAAATATGCAGTAATGATGTAGAAATATATTTTATAACCGGAGCCGATTCTATTTTAGAACTTCATACTTGGAAAAATGTTAAAGAATTATTAAAGTTGTGCAATTTCATAGCAGCGACTAGGCCGGGATTTGAAATGATTAATTTAAAGAAAAAAATACAAGAAATGAATGATAAGTATGGAGCAAATATATATACTACGATAGTAACGGCTTTGCAGATATCATCTACCGATATAAGAACTAGAATAAAAGAAGGTAGAACAGTCAAATATCTTTTACCAGAAATGGTAGAGAAATACATACATAAAAACAACTTATATAGGTAAAAATTTACGGGAGGGATGTACTATAATACACGAAATAAAGGAAAAACTAAAAAATTATATTAGTGAAGAAAGATTTATACATTCTATTGGAGTTATGGAAACAGCAGAGAAACTTGCTGAAATTTATGGTTGTGATAAATACAAGGCTCAACTTGCTGGCTTACTTCATGATTGTGGAAAACTTAAGGATGATAGAGAATTATTGAAAAAGGCATTTGAATTTGGTATAATTCTTGATGATATTGAAGATGTTAATATTGCTTTACTTCATGGACCTTTAGGTGCAGAAATAGCAAAAAGTGAATTTGGGATTAAAGATTTGGAAATATTAAATGCGATAAGGTATCATACTACTGGTAGAGAAAATATGAATCTATTGGAAAAAATTATCTATATAGCAGATTGTATTGAACCTAACAGAGATTTTCCATGTGTGAAAACATTGAGAGAATTAGCTTTTTCAGATTTAGATAAAGCGATATTAACGGCAATGGGAAATACGATAAAATATGTTGTAGATAATGGCTGGATACTAGATATTGAAACTATAAAGGCAAGAAATTTTTTAATCAAAAAATATAAGGATAATAAAGTACATAGATTATAATAGCTAGGAGGTAAGAAGTAGTGGCAAATATAGATAATAGAATATCAGTAATTTTAGAAGCTGCAGACGATAAAAAAGCTTTTGATATTAAACTTTTAGATATATCAGATATAACAACGATAGCAGACTTTTTCGTATTTGCAAGTGGTAATAATGAGAGACAAGTTATAGCGATTGTAGATGAAATTGAAGATAAAATGTATCAATTGGGATACGAGGTAATTAATAAAGAAGGGTATAGAGAAGGCAGATGGGTACTACTTGATTTTGGAGATATAATAGTGCATGTTTTTCATAAGGAAGACAGAGAGTTTTATAATTTAGATAGGTTGTGGATAGATGCTAAAGAAATTGATATTGACAATATAATCTAGATTTATCTATAATAAAATAAATAGAATAAGGACTGAATAAAGAGTAGTAGGTAAATCAGGTTATTTCAGAGAGTCAGTGGTTGGTGTGAACTGACATAACCGTTTACTGAACTTGCTTTATGTTAAAAAAGGTTAGTCTCCGTTATAGGACTTAAAGTGGGCTTTATAGCCAATTAGGGTGGTACCGCGGGATAACTTCTCGTCCCTAAGTAATTAGGGATTAGAAGTTTTTTTATTATAAAAAAGGATAATAATAAAGGAGGAGGGATATGATGGCTTATAATTTTAGTAAAATCGAAAAAAAATGGCAGGAAATATGGGAGAATAATAATGCTTTTGAAGCTAGTGAAAATGAAAAACAGAAATATTATATACTAGAAATGTTTCCGTATCCATCTGGTAAAATACATATGGGACATGTGCGTAACTATTCGATAGGTGATGTATTTGCAAGATTTAAGAGAATGAGAGGATTTAATGTATTACATCCTATGGGATGGGATGCATTTGGTTTGCCTGCTGAAAATGCGGCTATAAAACATGGCATACATCCTAACAAGTGGACATTAGAAAATATTGATGATATGAAAAAACAATTAAAAAGATTAGGACTTAGCTATGATTGGAATAGAGAAGTAACTACTTGTTTGCCAGATTACTACAAATGGACACAGTGGTTTTTCATACAATTATACAAAAGAGGTCTAGCTTATAAGAAAAAATCAGCTGTGAACTGGTGTCCTTCTTGTGAAACTGTATTAGCTAATGAGCAGGTTGTTGACGGGGCTTGTGAAAGGTGTGATACACCTGTTGGGAAAAAAGAATTAGAACAATGGTATTTCAAAATTACAGATTATGCAGAAAGATTGCTTGAAGACATAAAGGAGTTAGAAGGCTGGCCTGAAAAGGTTAAAATAATGCAGAAAAATTGGATTGGTAAGAGTAAAGGTGCCGAGATAGACTTTGAAATTAAAGGTTTTAATAAGAAATTAAAAGTTTTCACTACTAGACCAGATACAATCTATGGAGTAACTTATATGGTAATGGCACCGGAACATCCATATATAAATGAATTAGTAAAGGGCACAGAGTATGAAGAAGAAGTACTTGAATTTAAAAAGAAGATGGAATATATATCAGAAATTGATAGGACATCAACAACTGCAGAAAAAGAAGGAGTTTTTATAGGAAGGTATGCTGTAAATCCTGTGACTAAAGAAGAAATACCTATTTATATTGCTAACTATGTATTGATAGATTATGGAACTGGTGCTATTATGGCTGTACCGGGACATGACCAGAGAGACTTTGAATTTGCTAAGAAATATAACATACCAATTAGGCCAGTAATAAAACCAGTTGAAAGAGAGTTTGATGAAAATAATTTAAAAGAAGCATATACTGGCGAAGGAATAATGATAAATTCTGATAAATTTAATGGGTTGGATAATAAGATTGCTAAAACTGAAATAACAAAATATATTGAGGAATTAGGAATTGGAAAAGCTACTGTAAATTATAGACTTAGAGACTGGTTAATTTCAAGACAGAGATATTGGGGTACTCCAATACCTATAGTATATTGTGATGATTGCGGAATAGTACCTGTTAACGAAGAAGATCTTCCAGTAAAATTACCGACAGATGTGGAATTTACAGGCAAAGGACAGTCTCCATTAACTACAAGTAAGGAGTTTATGTATACTACTTGTCCAAAGTGTGGTAAGAAAGCCAGAAGAGAGACTGACACTATGGATACTTTTATTGATTCATCATGGTATTTCTTGAGATATACTGATCCAAAGAACGAAAATGAACCATTTAATAAAGATAAAGCAAATTACTGGTTAAAAGTAGATCAGTATATAGGCGGAGTAGAACATGCCATATTACATCTTTTATATTCTAGATTCTTTGTTAAAGTACTATATGATATGGGACTTTCACCAGTAAATGAGCCTTTTAAAAATCTACTTACGCAGGGGATGGTACTTAAAGACGGGGCTAAAATGTCTAAATCTAAAGGTAATGTAGTAAGTCCAGAAGAAATAATTTCTAATTATGGCGCTGATACTGCAAGATTATTTGTATTATTTGCAGCTCCGCCTGAAAGAGATTTAGAATGGAGCGATCAAGGAGTAGAAGGATGTTATAGATTCTTAAATAGGGTATATAGACTAGTAGAAGAGTTAAAAGAGGTATATAATAATAAGTGTGAAATTAATATTGAACAATTAAGTAAGGCAGATAAAAATTTAAGATATGTTATACATTCAACAATTCAAAAAGTAACTACTGATATAGAAGATAGGTTTAATTTTAATACGGCTATAAGTAGCATAATGGAACTTGTTAATGAAATATACAGATATAAGGATAATGCAGAGGCTAGCAACTATAAAGATGCTATATTAATAGAATCACTTGATAGTTTAATTCTGTTACTAGCGCCTTTTGCTCCACATTTAGCTGAAGAACTTTGGCATTTTGTTGGTAATGAAGGAAGTGTACATCAACAAAAATGGCCTGAATATGATAGAAAAGCTATAGTTAAAGATCAGATAACAATAGTAATTCAGGTGAATGGAAAAGTGAGAGATAAGATTGAAGTAGATGCTAATATTGATAAAGAAAGTCTAGAAAAATTAGCATTAAATAGTGAAAGAGTTAAGAGTTTTATAGAAGGAAAAGAGATTAAAAAGATTATAGTTGTACCTAAAAAGTTAGTTAATATAGTTGCGAAATGATAAAGTTTTCAAATAGATTATATTAATAAATAATAAAGGGGGAAATGAAATGGGTAAAAGAGTAATTTCAACAGATAAGGCACCAAAAGCTATCGGGCCATATTCTCAAGGGATAGTGGCAGGCAACATGATTTTTACTTCGGGGCAATTAGCAATTAATCCTGAGACAGGAGAACTTGTACAGGATGATATTCAGAAAGAAACTAGACAGGCTTTAGAAAACTTAAAAGCTGTACTTAAAGAAGGTGGAGCAACTTTAAATGATGTAGTCAAAGTTACTCTATATATTAAAGACATGAATCAATTTAGTAAAATAAATGAAGTATACGAAGAATATTTTTCTGAAAATAAACCAGCAAGGTCTTGTATTGAAGTTGCTAGACTACCTAAAGATGGAAACGTAGAGGTTGAAGCGATAGCTATAATTTAATAAAAAAATTAGAAGAAGCTGCTGAATAAGCAGCTTCTTCTAATTTTTATAACGATTACTGTAGCTAAAAGTAATTTCTTTTCTTAGTTTTCTTCTTTTAGCCCTTTTATATCTTTTATAGCCAATAAATATTCTCCATATTATAAATAATACAATAAGCCAAAACCACCATTTTTTAAATAACGATTTTCCATCTGTTGTTTCGACGACTCTAATAATTCCTTTTTGATTTATTTCCATTGCAGACACAATATTAGCAGTTGCAATTATTTTACCATCTAATTTGTATTCTACCCTTCCAATTACCTGGTCTTTTGTGATTGGAGCAGTGATTTTATCAGGTAAAACTATATTTTTAACTATATCATTTTCTCTACCTTTAGGAATCATAGAAAAAACAGATTTATTTATTATACCAGTTACAAAAGGCTTGTCCCCATTTATAACATCAATGTTTTTTATAAATTCATTTTTAAATGATAATTGTTTTGTGGCAAAATTATTAAAACCGTAATCTAAAAGTTTATGTGTATCTACATATACGTTAGTTCCTACAGCATGAAGGACTACACTGATTAATCTTAAATTTCCTCTTTTAGCTGTTGCAACAAGACACTGTTGTGCGGCATGTGTGTATCCTGTTTTAATTCCATCTGCTCCGTCATATTTTATGTCTACTGTTTTACCATTTACAACTATCTTATTACTAGGACCCGTTCCATAAAGCAATCTGTTAGCTGATTTCAAATATCTTGGTTCACTTTTTTTATTTGTGGGCGGTATTGTATATTTGTAATTTTTTACAATACTCCTAAAGGTGTCATTTTGCATTGCATATCTAGCTATCATTGCCAAATCATATGCGGTAGTTGTATGATTTTCATCTGGAAGCCCATGAGGGTTTGTAAAATGAGTGTTTTTAGCACCAATTTCTTTAGCTTTTTTATTCATCAAGTCAGCGAAATTTTGGATAGAGCCTGATATGTGTTTTGCAATTGCTTCTGCAGCATCATTAGCAGATTCTATCAATAATGCATATAATAAATTTCTTAAAGTTATTGTTTCTCCGGGTTCTAGTGCTATATGGCTTCCACTAATCTCATAAGGTGTCTTATCATCGATAACGACTGTATCATCAAGATTTCCATATTCTAAAGCTAATATTGCTGTCATAATTTTTGTAGTACTAGCTGGGAACATTGGTTTGTGTGCATTTTTCTCATATAATATCTTACCTGTATTAGCATCGATTAATATGGCAGCTTCTGCTGAAATATCTAATTTATCTGCATAAGATATTGTGAAGGTATTTGTTAGTAAAAAAGTTATTACAAATAGTGCTATGATTTTTTTCACATATATCACCTCGGTTTATGTATTTTTTAAATTGCTATTTTAATCAACTATATTATAGTATAGCAAAAATTAACTTATTTTTTAAGGTATACCTTACTTAAAAATATATAATTTTCTTCTTTAGGACTTTAGCAGCATTATATTTATAATATATGGGAAAAATGAAATATACAAAATGAAAAGGTTTTTTTTAAAATATATAGAATTATATTCATAAATGGGAATTATGTTTAAAAATATCTACAAAAAGAAATATAAATTCTTATTAAATTGATAGGACACTACATGATAAGAAATGGGGGGATTATACTGTGAAAAAATTTCTTGTTTACCTATTAATTACAATTTTTATTTTGTCATCATTAACAGGATGTGGGAATACCACTAGTACAGATTCTGAAAAAATTGATAAAAGCATGATTGGAATGAAAGATTATTCTTATAAGGTATTGTACGGAGATAAAGTTGTAGTAGTTTATGGAACAATAGGCAGTAAACAAGATACTGCTGTTTTGTATAATTTAGCTAAGTCATATGGGCTGGGATTTCAAAGAGAAATTAGAGACAGATTTATTGTTAAAAGTGATGTTGAGGTTAATGAAGATGATATAAAAAATAGGCATATAATTATATTGGGAAATCCTGAAACAAATCAACTCTTTGCAAAAATAAATGAAAAGCTTCCTATGAAAGTAATAGATGGAAGTCTTGTGGCTGGTGATAAAGTTTTTAAAGATGAGTCTGTTATTTTTAAGTATCTTATACCCAACCCTTTAAATAAGAAAAAATATTTGATTGTTAATGGGGCGTTAAATAAAAAATATATGCCTTACATTTTATATGTAACAACACCTTCGAGAAATGCAGAATATGTTATTAAAGCAAATAAAAACGAGAAATATACGGGATTATTTAATAAAACTGATACTCAGTGGCTTATAAATAAGATTGGTGAAAATCTTTGGAAGGATGATTTTAAAACTAGAGAAAGTGAACATTTTATTTTCCATTATAGTTCGTTAGACGATAATGTAGAAAAAAATATTAATAAAATAATTGAAGAAAGAGAAAAGGCTTATGAAGAAATATCTAGTAAACTTAATATTAGTTATTCTGGAAAGATAGACTACTATTTTTTTTATAAGTGATACAATAAAACGTAGTTATAGACAGTGGGATGACGATTTTTGGTTAGGAAACGTATATGAAGTTTATAATGAAGAAAAAGAAGATAATGTTTATAGATATTATATTTATAAAGTATTAATAAATCAAATAGGATTGCCATTAAGTAGATTTACACAATTAGGATTATATGGTGCTTTAGGTGTAGATTCAAAATATAATGACATGAAAATTAAAGATATTACGAATTCTGATGATTATATACCATTAGAATATTTAACTACAGGATTATTGATAGATCGTACTTTTAACAGAGATACAGTTTTGTCTGAAATATTTTCCTTTGCAAAGTATCTTGTAGACAAATATGGTTTTGATAAATATATAGAATACTATAAAACTAATTTGTATGAAGAAACAGACAAAGCACTTTATAGTGTATATAAGAAGGATTTATATGAATTAGAAGGAGAATGGCTTGATTATATAAATGCTGTAAAGGGTGAAAAAGATGAAAAATAATCATAAAATAGTCTTAATTATAACTTTAATTATATTTTTAACAGGGTGCGGGTCGTATATTGACCCGTATAATTTTGATGAAAATAATGCATACAAACATATAGCAGAACTTTCATCAGATAAGTATGGAGGAAGGCTGCCCGGTACGGACGGAAATAGAATGGCGCAGGAGTATATAGCAAAAGAATTTGAAAAAATAGGACTCAAGCCAATTAGTAATGGGAGTTACTTTCAAACATTCAAGATTATTTCACCTTTTTTAAATGAACCAGTAAAATTCGATGTATTAGATAATGAAGGCAATGTTATTAAAAAGTATAAATTAAGAAAAGATTTTATTGAAAACACAAGAGATTACTCAAAAGGCGGTAAAGTTAAGGGGAAAATAAAGTATATAAATTCATTAGATGATATTGAAACAGGTAAAGATAATATAGTACTAATCTATGATGGTTTAAGAGATTTAGAAAAAGCTAAAAAATTGGTCGAAAAAGGTGTTAAGGCTGTAATAAGACCTACAACTATGGATTTAAAAGGAAAAGAAAAAAATTTATTAATAAAAACCGTTTATATTGGGGAAAAGGCGGATAAAAAAATCGAAGGCAAATTTATTGATATAGTAGTAAGAAAAGAAGTCTTTGAAGAATTAGTTGATTTTAGTAATAAAGGATATAGTGTAAATATAGATATTAATTTAGTATTTAAAGAAGTAGAGGTTTCAAATGTAATAGGTTATATCCCGGGAAATGATGAAAAGCTAAAAAAAGAAGTTATTCTTATAGGTGCACATTTTGATCATGTTGGTACAGACCCTGACGGTTCTGTATTTAATGGAGCTTTAGACAATGCTTCAGGGACAGGTATGCTTTTGGAGCTAGCTAGAGCTATGAAAGAAAGTGGGAAAAAGCCAAAGAGAACTATTGTTTTTGCAGCATTTAATGGGGAAGAGAGTGGACTTCAAGGTTCAAAATACTATGTATTTTCTCGTCCATTTCCACTTATGGGAACTAAAGTATTCAATATAGATATGATAGGCTCTAGAGAAAAAGTAAGACTTGGAATCTATACTTTTCCTTCGCAGCAAAGAGGAACAGTAGGACAGCTTGTAAGTAGTGAATTAGTGGATAAAATAGTTGAGATAGCAGAAAAGCGAGATATAGAATGCAAGGTCAATTCATTTTCGAAAGATAGTGATCATTTGAGTTTTGATATTAGAGGAGTTCCAGCTGTTACTATAACACATCCAGCAGATAATTTAATACATACCGTTGAAGATGATATCTCTAACATTGATAAAGAGAGATTAAAAGAAGCTGGAATGTTAATGATTAGTCTAATAGATTATTTTGCTATTAGTGCAAAGGATACAATTAAACCTGTTATTTCTAAAGAGCAGTTACAAATATTGAAGATTATACCTATTTATATTTCAGCTATTTTATTGACAGGTTTAGCATTTATATTTGTTATTAAATCAATAAATAAAAATGAAAAGTTAAAAGAAAAGTTTGGCAGAAGACCTATATTCACATCAATTTTAATAGTGATAATGCTATTATCTATACTGATATACAATAGCAGCTATGAAGTAGAAGAAACAAGTACTGTAAAACCATTGTCAAAACCTTGGGAAAATCAAGTAAAGATTACAGGTGAAAGTATAGAAAAGATATTAGATTTTCAAATTGATGATAATGTTAATATTTTGTTAAAAGATAAAAAAGGAATTAAATTTATTATGTTAGATAAATATGGTAAGGTTAAAGAGGAAAGATATTTAAACATTCCTTATGAGGAAAATGGTAAATATGTATTGAATAAAAACGGAATTTACTATACTTATGAGAGAAATTTGTTTTGTTTAACTAATGAATCTGAAAGGGCAGAAAAAATATTAAAAAATATAGACGATTTCTCTATATTAGAAAATAGCGGTAAAAAATATATTATTGCGAGCAATAAAGATAAGATTATAGTAAAGTCTGAACAATGGGAAAAGAATATTGAGGATAAAAATATTTTGAACGTTTCGGCTCAAATGGACTGTAAAGACAGGATATTTATTTTATATAAACAGAAAGATAAAGGTAATATTTTAGTTAAATATGCTGTATTTAATGCTGACGGTAAACTGATTAATTCAGTTAATCTTTATACTTTAAAACAAGATTCTCATCTAGTATTTGGAATAGATAAAGCTAAAGGATATGTATTTTTTAAAGAACAAGAAGATTATTACTATTTAACTTTTTACTTAAGTAGTAGAAGAAATCATATGGTTAAAAAAGAGAGAATAGAGTTACATGATACAGGAGGGGCCGCAGTAAAAATTAATGAAATACCTTCCATAGTTACTGATAGGGGAATAGATAATATTGATTTATATATGACTATAAATGCTGAAAATTATACAGGCAAAAAATATATATATTTTTTAAATTTTTTTAATGGCAAACTTGTAAAAAATGACTTGATTTATGAAACTAAGAATAACAAAATAACAAGTCCAGTTATAGGTACTGATGGGGAAGATGTGTATATTGTTTGGTTAGAAGGTAAAAACGAAAATGTTTTAAAGGTATTAAGTTCAAATGAGTATTTTGGATTTAATAGTTTAAAAAATGAGCTTTTATTAAGATTAAGTAAAATAATTCAAAATTTGTTTTTGGCTTTTATCGTACTATTGACGAAAATACATTGGATAATACCAGGAGTTTTGATTTTAATATTATTCAAAATTTTAAAGAAAGATGAATGGTTAGCGAATGGTAAAGCTATGTATATAGCTGCTTTATCTAATTTTATTTGTCAGATTGCTACATTTAAAATGCCAAATTTAATGGGAATAAGTTATGAAAATGTAATAGTTACATTTTTTATAGGAATTATTGCTTTAGGATTAGTTCTGTTCTATAGATATGAAAAAGGCAAAGCTTCGTTTTTAAGACTATTTATAATATTTACAGTTATAAACATGATATTTATCTCATCTTTATACGCTCCATATACATTAAAAGGTGGTTTAGAAAGATTAAATAAGACAGAGATGTTTAATAAAGAGAAATATTGAAAAAATATAGAAATGCTATATTAAATAACACGAGGTGGTACAATGGTTTCCTTTACAAAAAAGGAACAAATAGTTATACTAATACTAGTTATATGTATTATTTCAATAATCTCTATAAAACTAATAAAAAGTAATGATATAAAGCTAGATGAAGTTGGACAAGATATTAATGATATAGAAGATGAAGAAAATGTTAATATTTCACAAAAAAGTACTGAAGAAGATAAAGATAAAATTATAATGGTTCATATAAGTGGTGAAGTTTATAAGCCGGGATTAGTTATTTTGAAGGAAGGTGATAGAATTATAGATGCTGTTAATGCAGCAGGGGGATTAAAAGAAGAAGCTGATCTAGATAGGATAAATCTGGCTAAAAAACTTGTTGATGAAGAAAAAATATATGTACCTAAAAAGAGTGAAAAAAATTTTGTCGGTAATTCTCAAGAAAACGTTATACTTAATACGAGTGTAAGTACTAATAAAATAAATATAAATAATGCAAGTCTTAATGAGCTTATGGAACTACCGGGGATAGGCAAAGTATTAGCAGGTAGAATTATTGAGTATAGAGCTAAAAATAGATTTAATAGTATAGAAGATATAAAGAATGTTTCTGGAATAGGAGAAAAGAGGTTTGAAGCAATAAAGGATTTAATAACAATTGATTAGTTAGGAGGGTAAAAATGGCTGAAATTCTAAAAAGACTTACAGAGTTGACTAGTAGTTCTGGCTGAGCTGCTAAAATAGGTCCTGAGACCTTGGCACAGGTTCTGTGTCAATTACCTAAAATGCAAGATGATAATCTGATTGTAGGCATTGATACATCTGATGATGCTGCTGTATATAAAATTGATGATAATATAGCGATAATCCAAACAGTTGATTTTTTTACACCGGTAGTTGATGATCCATACACTTTTGGACAAATAGCGGCGACAAATTCACTAAGTGATGTATATGCTATGGGTGGAGAACCTAAATTAGCTATGAATATAATTTGTTTCCCAAATTGCCTACATCCTGATATCATGGCTGAAATTTTAAAGGGAGGATATGATAAAGTTAAAGAGGCAAATGCACTTTTAGTTGGGGGACATACTGTAGAAGATAATGAGCCAAAATACGGGCTATCTGTAACAGGTTTTATCCATCCGAATAAAGTAATAAAAAATTGTAATGCAAAAGTAGGAGATTTATTAGTGTTAACTAAGCCAATAGGTTTAGGTATAATAAATACAGCCATCAAAGCACAGATGACAGATCAAAAAACATATAATGATGCAGTAAAAGTTATGACTACTCTAAATAAAGTTGGGAAAGATGCTATGATGAAAGTTGGTGTAAATAGTTGTACTGATATAACAGGATTCGGTTTAATAGGTCATGCATTAGAAATGGCTTTAGGTAGCAGTGTTACAATAAAGATATTTAGTAATAAGGTTCCTATTTTAGAAAGTGCAAAAGAATATGCCAAAATGGGATTAATTCCAGAAGGAGCATATAAAAATAGAAGTTTTGTGGGTAATAGAGCATATATAAATGAAAATATTGAAGAAGAAGTAAAAGACATATTGTTCGATCCGCAAACATCTGGAGGACTTCTGATTTCAGTAGATAAAGCCAAAGCAGACATGCTTATAGAAGAACTTAAAGATAATCCAGTAGATTATGCAATAATTGGAGAAGTTATTAGTAAAGATGAATATTCAATAATAGTTGAATAAAGTTTAATATCTAGGAATGGATGGTGTATTATGAATAATAAAGTTAACTTATTTTCAATGCTTCCGAAGGTTGATGAATTACTATCTGATAATAGAATAAATAATTTGATGGGGAAAATACCAAGAGAATATGTTGTTGAAGCTATTAGAGAAGAATTAGATATTATTAGAAAAGGTATAAGAAATGGGGAATATAATGTAAATACGTTAAAAAAAGAGACAGAAAAATTGCCTTTGTATATAGTGAATAGGGCTACTAATAAAGCTAGACCAAATTTAAAAAGAGTAGTAAATGCAACAGGAGTAGTTATTCATACAAACCTCGGTAGATCACTTATAAGCAGAAGTGTTCTCAATAATGTTGTCGAAGTTGCTAGCAATTATTCAAATTTAGAGTTTGATTTAGACAAAGGAATACGAGGTTCTAGGTATAGTCATATAGAAGAAATTATTACTAGGATTACGGGTGCTGAAAGTGCATTAGTTGTAAATAATAATGCGGCTGCGGTAATGTTAGTCTTAAGTACATTAGCAAAGGATAAGGAGGTAATAGTTTCTAGAGGAGAACTGGTAGAAATAGGTGGTTCTTTTAGAGTGCCAGATGTGATGGAGCAAAGTGGTGCTAAATTAGTCGATGTCGGCACGACTAATAAAACTCACCTGTGGGATTATGAGAATGCTATAAATGAAGATACAGCTGCGCTTTTGAAAGTTCATACGAGTAATTATAGGATTTTAGGATTTACTTCTAGCGTAGAATTAGATGAATTAGTTAAATTAGGAGAGAAATACAATATACCAGTAATTGAGGATTTGGGAAGTGGTGTTTTAGTTGATTTATCGAAATATGGATTGTGTTATGAGCCGACGGTTCAAGATTCTATTAAAAAAGGTGCAGATGTTGTAACTTTTAGTGGAGATAAACTTTTAGGAGGACCACAAGCTGGAATTATAGTTGGTAAAAAGATTTATATTGACAGAATGAAAAAGAATCCATTAACTAGAGCGTTTAGAGTTGATAAATTTACACTTGCGGCATTAGAACCTACTCTTAGTCTCTATCTCAACGAAAATGAAGCTATTAAAAAAATTCCCACACTTAATATGATAACTATGTCTAATGATGAACTTAATGAGAAGGCTAAAATTCTTTTTGATAAAATAAAGACAAATATTGATGATAGGTTAGAAATTAAAATAGTTGATCAGTTTTCACAAGTCGGTGGAGGTTCATTACCTCTTGAAAAGCTACCAACTAAAGCGTTAGAAATAAGTTCATATTTAATAGGTGCTTCTGAACTTGAAAAAGGTCTTAGAATGTATGAAACCCCTATAATATCAAGAATATATAAAGATAAGCTCTATTTAGATGTACGAACAATAGGTGAAGATGAATTTGACATAATTGTTAATGCATTGAAAGCTATAGCAGATAACTTATAAAGGGGTGTTTATATGAAAAATGTTATTATAGGTACTGCAGGACATATAGATCATGGAAAGACAACGCTTATTAAAGCATTAACAGGTAGAGAAACTGATAGATTAAAAGAAGAAAAAGAAAGAGGAATATCTATTGAGTTAGGTTTTACGTATTTTGATTTGCCTAGTGGAAGAAGGGCAGGAATTATAGATGTTCCTGGGCATGAAAAATTTATTAAAAATATGTTGGCGGGCGTAATTGGTATGGATATTGTAATTTTAGTTGTAGCAGCAGATGAAGGAGTCATGCCTCAGACTAAAGAGCATTTGGATATATTGAATTTACTGGATATTAAAAAAGGATTAGTAGCAGTAACTAAAGCCGATTTAGTTGACGAAGATTGGTTAAGTCTTGTGATAGATGATATAACTAGTCAGCTTAAGGGTACTTTTTTGGAAGGGAGCCCCATTATACCTGTATCTTCAACAAAGGGTATAGGAATTCATAAACTTATAGAAACTATAGATAAGCTTACAGATGAAGTGGCAGATAAAGATTACACAGAAACCCCAAGGCTACCAGTTGATAGAGCTTTTACAATATCAGGATTTGGAACTGTAGTTACTGGCACATTGATATCTGGTAAATTTAAAGAGGGAGATGAAGTTCAAATTTTCCCTGGAAATAAAACAAGTAGGATTAGGTCTATACAGGTGCATGGCAAAAATACCAGTGAGGCCTATGCAGGTCAAAGAGTAGCAATAAATTTGGCTGGTATAAAGAAAGATGAAGTTAATAGGGGAAATGTAATAGCTCCTATAGGTTCAATGAAATCTACAATGATGTTAGATGTAAAATTACATTGTTTAAAAGATTCTAACAGGGTTATAAAAAATCGTGCGAGAATGAGGTTGTATTTAGGTACCAGCGAAATATTGATGAGAGTAGTATTACTTGATAGAGAAGAACTATATCCTGGAGAAAGTTGTTACGCTCAATTAAGGCTAGAAGAAGAAACAGTAGCTAAAAGAGGTGATAAATTTATTATTAGATTTTATTCGCCTATGGAAACGATTGGAGGTGGAGAAATATTAGATTCAAATCCACCAAAAAGAAAGAGATTCGACGAAGCTATAATAAAGGAGTTTGAATTAAAAGAGAAAGGAGAGCCTGTTGATATAGTAGAAAACTTTATTAGTGAAAATAGTAGAGAGTTTCCTAGTATAACAGACATAGCAAAAAATACTGTTATTCCTCAGAATAAAATAGAGTTACTGACAAATGAATTACTAGAGAAAAATAAAATAGTTAAATTTAGCCTATTGAATGATAAATATGTGATTCATAGGAATTATTTCTCTGAACTTACTAGAGATGTTATTAAAGAATTAAATACATACCATAAAAATAATCCATTAAAGTCAGGGATGTTAAAAGAGGAATTAAGAAGTAAATTATTGGGGCATATCAAACCTAAACTAGGCGATTTGGTGATAAATAAGTTGAGAGAAGATGGTATAATTAAGATTATATTTGATAAAGTTGCATTAAAAGATTTTATCCCTGAATTTAATGATTTACAAAGTGAAATAAAAAATAGGTTAGAAGATATATATATAAAGGGGATGTATGCACCTCCTAAAAAAGATGAAGCGATATCTCAATTAAAATACAAGAAAGAAGAAGTTATACAAGTATATGATGCAATGATAGAGCAAGGAATACTTGTTAGAGTAACTGATGAATTAGCGTTTCATAAAAAAGTATATGATGAAGGTTTAGAAAAGCTTAAAAAGTTTATTAAAGATAATGGTTCAATAACATTATCTCAGTTTAGAGATTTATTGGGGACTAGTAGGAAATTTGCCGTAGCTTTATTGGAAGATTTTGATAGAAAGAAGATTACTAAACGCATTGAAGATAAGAGAATTTTACTGTAAAATAATAGACAAAAATACAAAGAAAAAGAGGAATTTTGATGAATTTTGTAGAATCATTTTAATATAAATTAAATTCTAATAAACAATTTGAGGTGATAAAATGGGCAATCATGTTTTAATAGTAGACGATGAGCCCTTGATGGTTAAAGGTTTGAAGTACAGTCTAGAACAAGATGGGTATAAAATAGACACTGCATATGATGGCAACGAAGCTCTAAGAAAGGCATTGGACAATAACTATGATTTAATCATACTAGATTTAATGCTTCCAGGAATTGATGGGCTCGAGGTATGTCAAAAAATTAGAGAAAAATCACAAGTACCTATAATTATGTTAACAGCCAAAGGGGAGGATATAAATAAAATTTTGGGACTTGAATATGGAGCTGATGACTATCTTACAAAACCTTTTAATATTTTAGAGTTAAAGGCAAGAATGAAGGCAATTCTTAGAAGAGTAGTAGCTAGAGAAACGAAAATAAGTGATCAGGTTATTAAAGTTGATAATTTTACAATAAATACTTTGGGTAGAAAAGTAACTGTAAGGGGCAAAGAAATTAATTTAACAGCAAAAGAATTTGACTTGCTCTTATTGCTTGCTTCAAATCCGGGCAAAGTTTTCAGTAGAGAGGAATTGTTAGAAGTTATTTGGGGATATGAGTATTTTGGGGATTTGAGAACTGTCGATGTGCATATAAGGAGATTGAGAGAAAAAATAGAGAAGAACTCCAGTCAGCCTGAGTATATTTTAACCAAATGGGGAGTTGGTTATTATTTTAGGAACAGAGCATAAAAGAAAAAGATTTATTAGTATAAGGTGGAAGCTTGTATCCACCTATTTATTATTGGTATTGATATCACAAATAATTATTGGTATTTTTATAAGTCAAAATATTTTAAATACCTATATACAAGAAAAACGTCAAGAAATATTAACTAAGTCTAATATTTTATCTAATAGAATTAAATTCTATTTAACAAATAATGAGATTTTAGTATTAGATAGTCTATTGAAAACACTTGTAGAAAATTATAGCAAGGAAATTAAAGCAAGAATAATAATAGTGGATAAAAATAATATAGTTAAGAGTGATTCAAATAACGAGTTTGAAGGTTCTAAATTATATCATTTAGAAATTCAAAAAGCGCTTGCAGGTATAAGTAATTCAAATGTTTACAATTTTAAAGAATATGGACATGTTATGTATGTAGCAGTACCAATCATACTTGATGATGAAGTGGTAGGAGCTACATTTACATCGGTGTCATTAAATGATATATACAATGTGGTTGATAGGATAAATAACAAGATAAGACTAATTTCTTTAGTAAGTACAGTTTTAATAGCATTGATGAGCTTTATATTTGCGGATTTTATAACAAAACCGATTTCTGAAATGACTAAAGCAATAACTAAGATGGCTCAAGGAAATTTAGGGTTAAAAGTAGAAATTAAGACAAATGATGAATTTAAGCAGTTAGCTAATGCTTTTAATGTTATGAGTACTAAACTAAGCCAAGTTGATAAACAAAGAAAAGATTTTGTAGCAAATGTTTCACATGAATTAAGAACACCATTATCTTCTATTAAATTACTTTCTGAGTCTTTACTACATCAAGAGAAAGTGGATGCTTTAGTTTATAAAGAATTTTTACAGGATATAGATTCAGAGATAGATAGATTAAATAATATAATTGATGATTTGCTTATTTTAGTAGATTTAGACAAAGAAAAGTTAACACTTGATTTTAAAACGACATATATTAACTTTTTATTAGAAAAAATAATTGCTAGACTTAAACCTTTAGCTGAAAATAAGAAAATAAGTTTAGATTATATAGAAAGAGAAAAAATCCAGATAAAGGTAGATGCTAATAAGATACAGCAAGCAGTAATAAATATTATTCATAATGCAATTAAATATACTCCTGAAGGGGGAAGAGTAGAGGTTAAATTATATACTGAAAGGGATTATGTAGTGATTCGTGTTAAAGATAATGGAATAGGTATACCTAAAGAGAGCTTGCCTCAAATTTTTGATAGATTTTATAGAGTTGATAAAGCTAGGTCAAGAAGTACCGGTGGTACTGGTTTAGGATTATCAATTGCATATCAAATAGTAAGTTTGCATCAGGGGACTATAGATGTAGAAAGTGAATTAGGGAAGGGAAGTACATTTTATATTAAGATACCTATTGATTTAAACTTAGCTTAATTTGGGGGTTTAAAATGAAGGGTAAAATTTTAATATTGATTTTAAGTTTTGTTTTCTTTTTTACTGGTTGTAATGTGAATAAAACAGTTTGTGAAGAATCAGATGATTATCCGCCTATTAGTCCTTTTCCTAAGAAAAATATTCATAATATAACTCTTTATTTTCCAAACAAGAATTTAGATTATTTAGTTCCTGAAATTAGAAAAGTTGATATAAGAAATCAGCCAATTGAAAAAATAATTATTGAAGAATTATTAAAAGGGACACATAATGAACAATTAACAAATTTAATTCCTTCAGAAACAAGATTAATTTCAACTGATATTATTGGGAAGATTATGTATCTAAATTTTTCGAAGGAATTAATAAGGGAAGACTTGAGTGAAAAAGAAGAAGCATTAGTGTTGTATTCTATTATTAATTCGGCTGCACAAGTCGAAAATGTAGATGAAGTACAGATACTTATAGAAGGTGAAACTAGGGAAGTATTTTATAAATATTTTACTATTGATAAACCTAAAAAAACTAGTTCATTAATTATTAATAATGCATATGTTAGTCCGATTAGCACAGTTATGGAATATTATAACAATATCATTAATCAAGATTATATTGGGGTTATTGATTTGTTTCATATTAGTGAAAGGGAAAATAAAAATTATTATGCTCTAGAGTCTTATTTTCAAGATTATTATGGTAACATTTCGAAATATTTGATTAAAGAATATAAAATAAGCAATTATGATAAATTTGTGAGTGTTTATGTAGTTTTAGAATTATTCTATAATAATAATATGGATAAAAAGGTTCAAGAGCAGGAGTTTATTTTGATTCTAGAAGATAATAAATTTGAAATTAATGAGATATTAAATAAGAATTTTTTTATGAATATAAAATAATAAAATTATTATAGAAGATATAATAATATGTTGAGATATAGAATCAATCAAAAAGAGAAAAACTATTCAAAAGAGAATCCTTTAAAGCGAAAAAGGGTTCTTTTTTTGTTTAAAGTATAGGTTATATTAGTTAGATATAAAATTTTATAGCAACTTTAATTTCCTATCTAATTCAGGAAAATTCTGAACTGTCTTTATTCGTTTATAATATTTATAATTAAATTAAAGGAGAGGAGTTACTGTGAAACCTGTATTTAATAAACGTTTATTAAATATTTTAAAAGAATTTATAGATAAACAAACAGATTATTTAACAAGTAGCTACTTATCAAAAATTGTTGGTGTTACATCTAGAACCGTAAGAACTGATTTAAAGGTACTGGATGAAATATTATCATTACATGGAGCAAGAATTAATGCAAAAAAAGGTATTGGGTATAAGCTTGAGATTATAGACAATATGAAATTCTCTAATTTTTATAAAAAACTTTTATATGAAGAAAATAATAATGAAAAACAGCAGATACCAAATCTACCAGAAGAAAGAGAACGATACATTATTAAAAAACTTTTAGAAATAGATGAATGTATAACTCTTGAAGAGTTATGTGATGAATTATATATAAGCATGTCAACTATAAAAAAAGACTTAAAAAAAGTCAAATATATTTTAAAGGATTATAGATTGACCATTGTAAGCAAGTCAAACAAAGGTATAAGAGTAGAAGGTAAAGAGATAGATAAACGCTTTTGTATAGCTGATTATTTTTTTAGTAGAAGTAAATTAGATAGGATTAACCTAACGGATTTCTATATTGAAAATATTATTACGTTTAAGGATGTGGATTTAAAGAAAATTGAAAGAATATTAATGAAGCAGTTATCGAAATCGAATTTCCCTTTAACTGATATAGCATTAAAGAATTTAATAATACATATTGCAATAGCAATTAAAAGAATTAAGCAAGGGAACTGTATTGAAGAAAAAAATGGAAGAGTAGAGAAGCTAAATGCAAAACAAGAGTATGAAATTGCTAAAGATATTATCAAGTTATTAGAAAAAGATTTTGAAATTACAATTCCTTCTTCTGAAATCTATTATATAACTATTCATTTATTAGGAAGTAAATTATTAGATGAAAGAGAAGGGACAAAGTCAATACAATTTATTGAAAATGATATAAAAAATTTGATTATTAAAATTTTAAATGAAATAAACAAAAAATTAAATTTAGATTTTAGCGATGATAAAGAGTTGATATGTGGACTAGCATTACACTTAAAACCAACCTTTCATAGGCTATATTTTAATATGAATATTAGGAATCCTTGGCTGAATGAAGTAAAAACTAAATGTCCCCTTGCTTTTCAAGCTGGTGCAATTGCAGCTCAAATAATAGAAAAGGAAACAGGATACAGTGTTAATGAAAGTGAAATAGGTTATTTAGCAATGCATTTTGGAGGTTCATTAGAAAGAAAAAAGAAGGGGGTTGGTATTAAGAAAAGGATTGCAATTATTTGTTCATCAGGAATGGGGAGTTCAAGTTTATTATTAGCAAAACTGAAAAATTCATTAGGAGATAATGTAGAGTTAATAGGGACTTTTCCTTTGCATCAATTGGATCTAGTAGTTAATTTAAAGCCAGATATTATCCTAACAACTGTTCCGATTAAGGAAGATATATCAATACCTAAAATATTAGTTAGTACAGTTTTAGAAGATTCTGATTTAGATGAAATAAAAGGTAAAATTAAAAATATTGATTATTGTAAAAAAGGTAAAATTGATTTTGAAAATTTATTTGTCCGAGATTTATTTTTTACAGATATTAAATTTGAAAATAAGGAAAAGGTTTTAGATTTTTTAACTGACAATATGATGGCTAAAGGATATATTGATAAAAGTATAAAGCAATCAATACTTGCTAGAGAGAAACTTTCATCTACAGCTATAGGGAATTTAGTAGCTATACCTCATGCTTTAGAGGTAGTAGAAGTTCATTCGTGTGTCTGTGTTGGTATATTGAATAAACCAATTGTTTGGGATAAAGACAATAAGGTTCAGCTTGTAATGGTTCTATCGATTTCAAAAAATATATCAGATAAATTTAATGATTTGTTTAGTACTTTATATAAAGTAACAAAATCGCCATTATCTGTAGTTAAATTAATAAAACAAAAAGATTTTGATAATTTCTATATTAAATTCTTAAGTGAAAAGGAGAAAAATTAGCAATGAATGTAAAAGACTTAATAAATAAAGATTTAATTAACTTAAATTTAAAAGCGAAGACTAAAGAAGATGTATTAAAAGAGATTACAAAAATGATAAATGATGACAATAGGTTAAATTCAGAGCAATTGTACTACGATAAATTACTTGAACGAGAAAAGCAATTTTCTACAGGAGTAGGTTATGGTATTGCTATACCTCATGCAAAAACTGATGCTGTAAAAATGCCTACTATGGTGATTATAAGATTAAGTAGTCCAATCGAATGGCAATCTATAGATGATAAGCAAGTAAATCTTGTTATAGGTTTGGCTGTACCCGAAAATCAAAGTGATAATACACATCTTAAAATTATATCAAAATTGTCAATGAGATTGATGGAAGATGACTTTAGAAGAGATTTAATGAAAGCAGAAAATAAAGATGACATATTAAATTTAATAAATTTAGTGTTTTTGGAACGTTAAGATTTTTATTATACTATAAAAAGTCCAAAGGAGTGATTTTATATGAAAATTGTAGCTGTTACAGCGTGTCCAGCAGGCCTTGCGCATACTTTTATGGCTAAAAAAGCTTTAGAGAATGCTGCTAGGGAATTAGGCCACACAATTAAGGTAGAAACTCAAGGAGCAATGGGCATTGAAAATGAAATAACTAAAGAAGATATAGCAAATTCTGATGTAGCTATATTGGCAATCGATTCATATATAGAAAAAATGGATAGATTTAAAGAAATACCAACAATAGAGGTTTCTACTAAAGTTGCACTAAAGGATGCAAAAGCCTTAATAAAAAAGGCTTTAGCAAAAATAAATAATAATATATAAGGGGAGTGGGGGTTATGGATATTAGTAAAGTAAAAAGACATCTTATGACAGGGGTATCATATATGATTCCTGCTGTAGTTGCTGGTGGTATTTTATTATCTTTAGGAATAATTATGGGAGAAAAGGGATTCATAGCTAGTAAATTAGTTGAAGTAGGGGTATTTGCTTTAAAACTTATGGTTCCATTGATTGCTGGATTTATATCATATTCTATTGCAGATAAACCCGGTATTACTGTTGGTCTTGTTGGAGGTGTTATGGCTAGAGAATTAGGTACAGGATATATAGGTGGAATATTGGCTGGTTTCTTTGCAGGATGGATTACAAATCAGATTAAGAAAATTCCAGTACATAAAAATTTAATGGTTATAAAGCCCATTATGATAATTCCTGTATTAGGAGTTTCAGCAACAGCAATATTTATGTACTTGCTTTCTATACCGTTAGCTCCTGCAATGCGTGGATTGGAAGAGTGGCTTGTTTCTTTGAAAGGTGCAAATCTTGCGATATTAGGATTGATAATTGGCTTTATGATGGCATTCGATATGGGAGGGCCAGTAAATAAAATTGCTCTTACATTCTGTTATGCGACTTTAGCAGAAGGAATATATCATCCTATGGCAGCAGCTTGGATAGGAATTATGACACCTCCTATAGGGTTGGCGTTGGCAACTTTAATAAATTCGAAAAAATTTACTAAATCTGAAAAAGCAAATGCACTACCAGCAGCTATTATGGGTTCACTTGGAATTACGGAAGGTGCAATACCATATGCTGTTACAACCCCATTAAAGGTAATTCCGGCTATTATGTTAGGATCAGGTATAGGAGCAGCTATTGCTTTACTACTTGGTGCTCAAGCTACCATACCTTGTGCAATCGGGATATGGGGATTACCATTTTTAACTCATCCATTTAAATGGTTAATAGGTTTTGTATCTGGCATATTAATAACAGCGGCATTAGTACTTATTTTAAGAAAAGAATCTGATGTTCAAGAAAATGATGAAGGTACTGATTTTTCAATCATATAATTAAAAAATCCATCCTCTTTAGAGGATGGATTATTAAATGGAGGGATTTTAATGAAATTTCATATAGTATCTCATACTCATTGGGATAGAGAATGGCATAAAACCTTTGAAGAATATAGAGTAAGGCTAGTTAGAGTAATCGATGATTTATTAGATTTACTTGAAAATAATGAAGCTTATAAATCTTTTATGCTTGATGGACAAACGATAGTTTTAGAGGATTATTTAGAAATTAGACCAGAAAATAGACATAGACTATCAAAGCTAATAAAGGAAAAAAGAATTATTGTTGGACCGTGGTATGTTCAGCCAGATGAATTTATACCCAGTGGGGAATCATTGATAAGAAACCTATTGATTGGTATGGAGATAGGTAAAAAATTTGGTTCAGTTATGGAAATAGGTTATTTGCCAGATTCTTTTGGCCAATCAGCTTGTATTCCTCAAATATTGAGTGGATTCGATATAAATGATTCTATTGTATGGAGAGGTATATCAGATGAAGATATAAAAACCAGGGAATTTTGGTGGTATGGTTTAGATGGAAGTAAAGTTCTAAATCACTATTTACCTTTAGGATATGAAAATGCCAAATGGCTTTCGTTAAATAATGAAAGAAATGAGGAAGTTATAAAGGCTAATATTAAGGCTCAAGAGCCTTTGACGAGCACAGGGCAGATACTTATGTTGTGTGGATACGATCAACGAGAACCTAATCCTGATCTTCCAGAAATCATTAAAAGATTAAATGAACGATATGAAGATAAAGGATATAAGTTCGTATTTTCATCTTTAGAGGAATATGTTAAAGAGATAAGAAAAGAAATAAGAAAATCGGATAAGAAATTAGATGAAATAAGTGGAGAATTTAGAAAAGGGAAGCATATGAGAGTTCATGGTAGTATAGGGGCTACACGTCTAGATATAAAGAAATTAAACTTTGAGTTGCAATCTCTTTATGAAAAATATGTAGAGCCAATACATTCATTAACATTGTTATGGGGCTTTAGATATGATAATTCTCTGATTAATAAGGGGTGGAAGTATATTATTCAAAATCAAGCACATGATTCAATATGTAATGTGTGTACCGATGAAACTCATGATGAGATGAAAATAAGATATAATAAAGCAAAACAAATAGGTAATACCTTAATATCGGATAGATTACAAGAGTTTTGCACAAAGATAAGACTAGACTCTAATAAAGGAATACCACTGATAATATTTAATACTTTATTAAGGCCAAGGAAGAGTGCTTTGGAAGTAGAGGTATTTCTAGAGAATAAAGAGTTTACATTATTAGATAGATTTGGGGAAATAGTAGATTATCAGATTATAAGTACTGAAGAAGTTGATTTAAATGATTTTTCTATTGAGAGTCATTTTATGGGAAAAAATGCCAGTCAAAAGTGTTATAGAGTTAAATTTGTTTTTATAGCTGATGTAAATGGATATGGATATACGACTTATTATATTCAGCATAAAAAATATATAAACGATAATAAGATTTTTATTTTAAATGGTAACATTTTGGAAAATGAGCATCTTTTAGTGGAAATTAATGAGGATGGGAGTTTTAATATAAAAGATAAGCATTCTGGCAAAATTTTTTTCAATCAAAATGTAATTGAGGAAAGTGGAAATGCAGGAGATGAATACGACTATTCGCCACCTGAAGAAGATAAAATAATCTATTCAAAAGGCAAAAAAGCCGATATAGAAATTATTACAAACGGGCCAATTATGGCTAGATTAAAAGTAACACATTTACTTAGTTTTCCTAAGGATACATATGCAAAATGTCGCTGCGAAGAAATGGAGGAGTCAATAATTACTAGCTATATCACTATGTATAAAAGTATTAAAAGAGTAGAAGTAAAAACAGTTATTGATAATAAAGTTAAAAACCATAGGATTCGTAGTTTATTTGATTCAAACATCGAAGATAATATACATTATGCTGATCAGCAGTTTGGAATATTAAAACGTCAAAATTATTTGAAAGAAGTTGAATACTGGAAGAAGGACAATTGGCAAGAAAAATATTATCCAATTTATAATCAACATAAATTTGTAAATATATATGATGGAGAAAAGGGTATACAGATTATGAATAAAGGTCTGCCACAGTATGAGATCATTGGAAAAGATAATCCAAAGATTGCTTTGACACTATTATGTACTACAGATTATATGGGCAAACAGGATTTAGTAAATAGACCGGGCCGTAGATCGGGATTACATGTTAAAACTCCAAAAAGCAGTATGCTAGGAAAGTTTGAAGCAGAATATGCAATATCTACAATAAATAGTGAAATGGAGATGAACTTTCTGGCTGAAGATTATGTATATCCGCTATATAGTTATATGCCAGTAAGTATTAGTGAAAATGGTACAATAATTCAAGATGAATATTATCCTCTAGTAATTAATAATGAATATATAGGTACTAGTGCGATAAAAAAATCAGAGAAAGGTAAGTTTCTCATTGTAAGATTTTACAATACTCAAAATAGGTTAATAGAAAATATTAATATTAAGTATGATTCAAAAATTTTCAAGGATGTAAAGATTGTAAATTTAAAGGAAGAAGAAATAGAGATGGATGAAAAATACGAAATTAAAAATTCATCAATAGATATAAAAAGTCTGAATAGT
The DNA here is from genome assembly GCF_900129995.1 of Caloranaerobacter azorensis DSM 13643. Taxonomy (GTDB): domain Bacteria; phylum Bacillota; class Clostridia; order Tissierellales; family Thermohalobacteraceae; genus Caloranaerobacter; species Caloranaerobacter azorensis. The sequence continues at coordinate 31,493 of NZ_FQXO01000021.1, forward strand.
AATGAGATTGTTACTCTGAAATTCTTGCTAGACTAACAAGTATAAAGTTAGATGAAATTCAATTAAAGATGTCTTATAATTTTTAGAAATATTAGATTTTACCGTTTCATGTTGAGCTGGAAGAGCAGGTATTTTTTCTATTTTGGCAGCAAATCGCCGGCAAAAAGGTAAAAGATGTTTTAAGTTTCCCCATTTTTTTGAGAAGGAAATAAAAAAGAAATTGTGGATAAGAAAATACGAAGCCATACATTTATCAACAGATTTAATAAATTGTACAAAAAAAGAGTTGACCCCCTTATTCTTTGGTATAATTAAATTAAGCAGAAAATACTAAAGAAAAGAGGGTTAACTCATGTCTTATTATAACAAACTTATATACCAAATTAAAAGGAAAATTAATAATTTTGTTGATAATATTTGTTCAGATTTAAATAAAACTCAATATAAATTTGTATTTCAAATGATATATGGATTAATGGAAGCTCAATCTGTTAAATTAAGTGATATTGCTCGCTG
>NZ_FQXO01000048.1 GCF_900129995.1 Caloranaerobacter azorensis DSM 13643
GGCTTCCTTCAGATTCCACCTCGCGATGGACACCCTTGCCTTTAGCTAGTGGTTGGCACGGTCAACCCCCACAGTGGACTTTCACCACCTAGTTGTTACGCATGCCCGGCGCACGTATTAATTGTAGGTCACAATTAATTGTGACCTACAGATTAATTAAACCTAAATCAAATAGATTTTGTTGAAATCCATATACGGAAATTACATCTAAAATTATCCATAATTTAACAAGGTTTATATAATTCTCTATGGATTACAAAAATATGGAAAATAAATTCTCCGATACAATAATTTTCATTAAACAATAAAATTATAGATTCATATAAATTCAAGTTCTCCATTTCTTTATTGATTATCCATCCAAAAAATCTTACTTTTATCATCCATTTGAACAATTTCATTTTTTAATCTATTTAATTTAATATTTATCTCTTTGATTTCTTCATCATCTAAATCATTATCTTTAGCATATCGAACCAATTTTTTCATTTCTTCTAACTTTTCTTCCATTTTATCTAATATTTCTATCCTGTATTTAACCCATTCCAATTTTTTCTTTAAATATTCCTCATTATTATCAATCATTATTCCTCTCCATTTCTATTATTGTTTTAATTGTAGGTCATAATTAATTACACCTATCGAAAGTATAGATGCATCTATATCTAAATTATTCTATGTAATTCTCTTATATCCTCTCCTATTTTATATTTTTCTTTATATATATTTTTGTTTAATCAAAGATATGAACTACATCAAAATATGGTCTATAATCATTAAAATCCATAAAATAAATTTGAATTTACCAAATTTGCGAATGTCTTCTTTATATTCTTATGATATAATTAAATTGTAGCGAACGTATGTTCTAAAAGGAGGTTAAAAATTATGAAGGTTTTAAATGAAAAACAATTAATCTCTCTTATTAGAAAAGATTATCCTGACTGCAACACTAAAGAATTAGCTAATAAATTAGGTATATCTATATCAAAATTAAGAAAAATAGCAGCTAAATATGGAATAAAGAAAAGTCCAGAATATAAGAAAAAGTTGCATAAAGAATTGATGAAAGCTAAAAAAAGAAAATATAACGAAAATATTAAAAACTATAGTTTAAATCAAATACAGAGAAATATTCTTGTTGGAAGTGTGCTCGGAGATGGGAACTTATCTTTATATGGCAGAAGCAAAAATGCCCATTATCGAGAGCATGGGAGTAATAAACAAATACCCTACAGAAAATGGAAAGCCCAAATGTTATCGCAATTAGATTTTAAATTTAGTAAAAATGGAAAGTTATACTCTCCAAGTCATCCTATATATACAAACTTATATAATGAATTTTATAATAATAAAGTAAAAACTATTACTAAAGAAAATATAAAATTATTAGACCATCCTATTGGACTGGCATGTTTATATATGGATGATGGAAGTTTAGTATTAAATGTATCTGCAAATAAAAAAAGTAATAAAATATATATAACTCCTCATGTCTATCTGTATTCATTAAATTTTACAATGGAAGAAAATATAATACTAAAAAATCATATCAAAGAACAATTTGGTATTGAATTTAAGCTAAAAAAGAGACCAGATGGAAACAATTATATTTTAGAAATAGGAAAAAGAAATGAATTAATGAAATTTATTAATTTAATTAAACCATATGTTGAACAAATACATTGTATGACTTATAAAATAGATATCAAAAAGCGGCTGGAAGATAAAAAGCAAGAACTAAAAAAATTATACCATGATAAAATGATAATAGAAGCTCCATTAGAAGTAATTGATAATACTTATTCAAAAGAAGATGAATTATTAATCATAGAGTTAAAAAAGAAAGGAATAACTGATAAAGAAATTGCCAAAAAATCATATAGAACATATTGGGGAATTGTCGATAAAATAAGACGCTTAAGACAAGAAGGAAAACTTTAGTATAAAGAAGAGACTCTGGAGCGTCCAGAGTCTCGATTATTTTATTTATTATCTTAATAATTGAAGAACTCCTTGAGGCTGTTGATTTGCTTGCGGTTTGTCAATCACCTTTCGATGACTGCCAGACTATATCTTCACCCAAAACTAATTGCACTACAATTAATTTTGGGGCTGGGCACTTCGGGAAAGCCTCATCCCCTACGGACCTCATCACCATGTAATTGTCAACTGTAAATTGTCAATTGACAATTATTTAGGTGGTACGTCCTAGTCGTTGAACCTTCTCCATCCTTTCGGAACAGGAGCTCGGCTGCTGGTTATCCAATCCACTCTACTTTTCAACCTATCACACTTATCCTTTCGGATTACGTTGTAGGGAGAGTGGCTCTAAGGAAGTTCCAGCAATTCACCCAGTGATAATCTTAAGAGTTGCCTCTTAAGACGCCCTCAAATCACTACCTAAGAAGTTGTAAAACTCCATTCGGTAGCTGATTTGCTTGAGCTAACATTGCAGTTGCTGCTTGTTGTAAGATGTTATTCTTAGTAAATTCCATCATTTCTTTAGCCATATCTACATCTCTAATTCTTGACTCAGCTGCTGTTAAGTTTTCAGCTGAAGTACTTAAATTGTTAATAGTATGCTCTAATCTGTTTTGATATGCACCTAATTTTGCTCTTTCAGAAGAAACGTCTGTAAGTGCTTGATCAAGTATTTGAATAGCTTTTTGAGCTCCTTCTTTAGTACTTACATCAACATCATTTACAGTATAATCAGTTGAATCAATTGTAACTTTACCTATAGCAGATGTACGCATATCATTAATACCAAAAGTTAATGTTTGATTAGCATTTGCACCTATTTGTACAGTTACGCCTGACTCAGTAATATCAGTATTTACACTTTCAGTTCCTAATAAAGCATTTGCTTTTCTTGCAACTTCACTATCTGCAAGAATTTCCATTTGATAATTACTTGATATTTCAAGTTTATGATCTGAATTAAATGAGACTGTAAGTCCTTCAACTAAGTCAGTAAAGTATGCATTTTGCATATCATCTAATGCACCTTTATAACCTTTTGCTTCTAACTGTTCAGCAGTTAAACTTGCAACTGCTTTAATTAAACCATCTGTTGATGCAGCATCATTTTTTAAAGAATTCCAGTTAGCTGTTGTCTTTGATGCTGCCCAAGCAGTATATTCAGTATTATTTTCATCAGTTCCATCATTATTAATACCTATAATAGCTTCTTTTATTGCATTAGCTAAAGTAGATTCATCTGTATAACTTGATTCAGCAATACTTGCATTAATTGACAATCCATCAAATTTCATAGAAAGTGTGTTATTTTGATTTGCAGTAGGTTCTATACCATCTTCAATTTTTAACGAAAATGTATCATAAGATCCTATATTATTATCAAATGCTTGAGAATTTCCTCCACTTCCAGTGTTCGCTAATGTCAAAGTTTTATCTGCTGATAAACCTAATCCAGTTGCTAAAGATGAAGCCATATTATCAAAATCTATAATTACTGTATCACCATCAGTTGCACCAGTTCCGTCATATTCTAACTGAAATGTAACATTTCCTGTTGAAGTATCTACATCAAAACCTAATTTAATATGATCTTTAATTCCAGTAGCATCAATATTACTTGAATTTTTTAAATTATCAATCGCAGCATTAAATTGAGTATTAAAATCATTTACAAAATCAACTACACTATCATATTTACCTTCAGTAAGCTCAAATGAAATAACAAAAGTATTACCACCATTAATACCACTTAATTTCAATTCCATATTAACTACATTATTTTTAACTTCAGTTCCATCTATAACTTCTATAGGGTTTGTAGCACTTATATTTATTGCACCATCAGCAGTTAAATCTGCACTTGTAGTTGTAGCTCCTTTAGAACCATCTAATAGCTTTTGAGTATTAAATTCTGTTGTATTACCTATTCTGTCAATTTCTTCTTTCAGCTGTGTTATTTCATCTTGAATAGCTTTTCTATCTTCATCTGTAGCAGTATCATTTGATGCTTGAACTGCTAATTCTCTCATCCTTTGTAGTATTGCTTGCGTTTCTTGAAGTGCACCCTCAGCAGTTTGAATCATAGAAATACCATCTTGAGCATTTCTAGATGCTTGATTTAAACCTCTAATTTGAGCTCTCATTTTTTCTGAAATTGCAAGTCCTGCTGCGTCATCTCCAGCTCTATTAATTCTGTGACCTGATGATAATTTTTCTAATGCTTTAGACTGCATAAAGTTTGCAGCACTTAATCTTGAATAAGTATTTAAAGCCGCTATGTTGTGATTAATTCTCATAAAATCTCCTCCTTGAATTTTTTATTTTTTGGCATCCATGCCATATCCGCCTTCGGCGGAATTGAAAATTTAAAATTAAAAATTTAAATTTTAAATACAAATAAAGATTTTAAATATTTCTCTATGTAGGGCGCCCGTAGAGAAGTATTTCCCTTTTCATTATAATTATCGACAGTTGCTTGTCCAACTTTAGCGTTTTTTTGAAAAATTTTTGATAAAAAAATTAACCGACTCATTTTAGCCGGTTTCTATTATTTAAATCCATACTACACATTTATTTTACAGATTTAAGCTTTGCTATATCAGCCCAATTGCTTGCAGTTATAAGCTCAACATTAGTCATATCTTTTCTTAAGTTTTCAATTTCTCCTTTAATATGTGCTATATCATTCATAATACTATCATGTTCTGCTTTGTTAACTTGTGCTGAATGTTCTAATGCCCTTAAAATTTGTGTGTGTTCGTCAAGCTTCTTCGTATGTTCATCAAGTATTCTTGTATGCTCATCAAGTTTCTTCGTATGTTCGTTAAGTATTCTTGTATGTTCGTCAAGTGTTGATTTAATACTTGATATATCTGATTTTATAGGTTCTAGTTCTTCTTTCAACATTTTTTTAATTGCTAATAATGATTCCTTTTCCATATTCTCACCTACCTTTTAATTAAACTTTTAAACTCTCTTTAATTTTAAATAGTTCTTTTTCGTTCTGATATCCTTTATGTTCTAAAAATCTAACATCATTAGATATATCAGAAATAGCCGCTTCTATTTCATCAAATCTATCACTAAATTCTTTTTTCAGTTCCTGATCTCGTCTCTCTATTATCTCTAGTATATTTTCATGTCCTTCTGCAAGTAATTTAATATCTCTAGCCATTTGTTCTTGTATAATACTCTGTTTTGTAAGCTGCTGTTGCACTTTTTCTTGATTTTCTTTTAATTCTTTCATATCATCTTGCATTTTTATCATATCTTCTTGCATACTTATTTGATTCTCTTTTAGCTCCCTTATATCTTCTTGCATACTTACCTGATTTTCTTTTAACTCTCTTATATCTTCTTGCATACTCATTTGATTTTCTAAAATTTGATTTAACATTTTTTCAATATTCTCCATCCAAACACCCCCATAATAAAAATCCCTAATCTCATTATACCATTTATATTCCTATTTTTTTAATATACCTTTTAAAACTTTAAAATCGATACTCTGCATATTAGCGGCCTTTCTGTTTTCTTTTTGAATCGCTTCGTAAATTTCTTTTCTATGTACTTCTATATTTTTAGGTGCTTTTATACCAAGTTTAACTTTACCGTCCCCTATTTCTACTATAACAATTTCGATATCCCCATTTATAACTATACTCTCATTTTTCTTTCTAGTCAGCACAAGCATAACTATACCTCCTGATTTAACTTGCCGAGTTCATCTAATATTAGATGTTTAGTAGTATATCTCTTATCGTCTAATATTATTTGCTTTGCTAGTCTATTTTTTAAGTTGATTATGATAGGCCCTACTAAATTTGCTGTCATTTTCGTTATATCTTCTGGTACAACAACTATTGAATATACTAAAACATCTTTTTCTCTTTCTATATCAAGCCTGTCAACAACAGATTGGGGAATATCGAACTCATAATCTCTTTTGAAAAGAAATGGGTTTACTATTACAAAAGCAAGATCAGGATTGTCTATTGATTGAAGCCATTTGAATGGTATTTCTTCATCTGGATTGTTTATTATTACAAATCTCTTCTGCTCTTCAAAAGCTAATAATCCATCTGGAAATGTAATTATGCTATCTTCATCAATTTCTATTTGGCCAAAATGTTTGGTATTGAGTAACATTTTTGTTCCTCCTTTTTATTCAATTAACAGTTGACAGAGAACAGGAAACGGAAAATAAAAAAATGTAAAATGTAAAATTTAAAATGTAAAATTAATGATTAAAAACTATTAACTCCTATTTATTAAACACCAAATAATTTTACATTTTCCATTTTCAATTTTAAATTTATTTATATTTTCACATCTATATACCTTATTTTTATACTAGGTTTTTGTTTAAGATAAATTTCAACTTTTCCTCTTTGAAAATTAATAATTGGCTTATTCACCTTGTAATCTATATTTACTTTTCCTAATTCCCAATCTATTTTTAGTCTTCCTTCTACATCTATTTTAGGTCTCGATTTAGGAATAAAATCTATATTATAATCTAACTCTTCCCATGCATTTTTTTCTGCTAATTCGGGAATAGCCGGCGGCATACCATTCTCTATTTGTGCCATTCTGTCTCCATCTTCTGCTATTCTTGCAATTCCTTCTAGTACTTTTTGGTAACCAAATCTTGCAGCTTCTTTAGTTAAATCTAAGTAATTTTTAAGACCAGCTTCAGCAAAACACTGATACTGGTCTATAATTACTTTAGGTTTTTCAAACTCTATTCTAACCTTCGGCATGGTTGTATGTATGTTCTGCTCTCCTCTAGGCTGACAAATACTCATCTTCCCATCTATTATATTAATTTGTATCATTACTCTTGTAGTTGTTATCTGAAGTGACATTTCCTTCCCCACCTATCAAAATGTAAAATTGAAAATTTAAAATTTAAAATTAAATATATATTTTAAATTTTGAATTTTAAATAATATAATTTACTTCTTTCTTTATTATCATTTTTATATTTAACATTTACAATTTACAATTCGACTTTTTAAGATAGTTTAAACTATCTTAAAAAGTCGACAAGCGTTGGCTGTATTATCCTTGCACCTGCTGATAATGATGCTCTATATACATTTTCATTTACCTTTAAGTTCATAATAACTTCTGCAATATCTGCTTCTTCATTTTCTGCTAAAAGTTTTGTAAAATTTATCGATTGAGATTCTAATCTCTTTTTAGTTAATTCAAGTCTATTTGATTTAGCTCCTATATCCGCTGTTATAGACAATAAGTTTTCCATAACCTTATCTATTCTTCCTAATGTTTTTTGTATAGTTTCCGAATCTCCACTATCTAAAGCTGTCTTTAGACTATCAAACATAGCTATTAAATAACTTTTATCTGCATTAGCTGAGTTCGACGTTTTATTAGTACTATCTATTTCATATCCGTTTACATTAGAATCAAAATTAGGATTATCCAAATCGCCTTCAAATTTACCAAAAACCTTAACTCCAACTATATTAATAGCTATTTTATCAGATATCCCTACATTGTAGTTCGAAACTTCATCTTTACTTAACACATGAGATGAGAAAGTCCCAGATCCCGCTTCATAATTTGTTAACTTAAACTTCCCATTTTCATCAAGTAAAGGTACATCAGTTTTATAACCTGAAAATATATATCTTCCTGCATATGTAGTATTTGATATTTTTATCAAATGATCTTTCAACTGCTCAATTTCTGACGATATCATCTTTAAGTCATCATCGCTATTTGTTCCATTGGCAGCTTGAACTGTAAGTTCTCTCGCTCTTTGTAATACATCCTCAACTTCCGCTACAGCCGATTCCGTCATTTCAAGCCATGACATAGCATCGTCTAAGTTACGCTTATACTGTTCTATCTTGGCAATATCAGTATTTAACTTCAAACTTCTAGATACCCCAATTGGATCATCCGATGGAAGTTGGAATTTCTTTCCCGAAGAAAGCTTTTGCTGTATTTTGTTCATCTTCTTAAGATTATTGTTTAAATTCCTCATCATATTATTTATAAGCATATTGTTCGTAATACGCATAGCCAATCTCCTTTCAAGATACTACTTTTCAACGTTCACCATTCATCTTTCGCTACTCGCTATTCGACTGTCGAAAAGCAATCGATGAATAGCAAATTAATATTATATTTTACATTTTTAATTTTAAATTTTACATTCGGCAGATAGCCGGCTATCTGCCGACAAGTCCTAATCTATTAATTGTTACATCATATATCGCATCTATTGTAGTTATCATCCTAGCTGCTGCATTGTATGAATGCTGGAATTTAACCATATTAGACATTTCTTCATCTATAGATACTCCAGATTCTGATTCCCTCTTTTGTTTAATATTGTCCATAATTGCACTTTGGTTTTCATTCATTCTTCCAGCCTGCTGGCTATCAACTGCAAGGTTAGACAGTACCGCCTTTATAAAATCATCTGGTGTACCCTGAGGAGTCGTATTGTCAAAAAATGTTTTATCTTCTCTCAATGCAATAAGATTTAAAACATTTTCATTAGCATTTACCCCATTAGGCTGCATGGCAGCAGCTATATTATCTAAATCAGAGGCAATATCTCCAGATAATGATATATTAACAGCTTTAACCTCATCTAATAGTTCGCTTAAATTTTGATAATCAGATGTTTTTTTGCCATCAGCAGTAAATAAAAATGTTCCTTGTGAGCCATTCAGCCCATAACCTTTCGAATGCACATCATTGATTTTTTCCACTATTTTTTTAGCAAATTCGTCTAATCTCTTTATATAAAATACAACCCCTCTATAATTATTTCCTACTCCATCACCATCTCTTAAATCCAACAATCCTTTAAGTTCTCCAGATTCCAGTCTTACATCTTGATTCCCCAATTCCCACTGAACTAAAGCTAATTTTTCTTTTGGGTTATTCACATTATCCACTACATTTGGAGGGTCTTTTAACAAATTAACCTGTATATGATCTACTAAAGTCATTCCTCCAATCGATACAGTAAATTTCCCATTATTTTCACTTACATTTATATTTACTATTTTAGACAATTCATCAACTAATAAGGCTCTCCTATCTCTTAAATCATTAGCTTTAGTACCATTAAGCTCAAGTCCGTATATCTGCTCGTTTAGATTCCTAATCTGCCCCGCTAAATCATTAACCTGTTTTACCTTTGTACTGACTGCAAAGTTCAATTCTTTTTGCAGAGCATAAAGTCTTTGAGCAGTTTCATTAATATGTCTCGTAAGAGCCACAACCTTTTCTCTAACTAATGATCGATGAGCATAGCTAGAAGGATTAGTACTCAATGTTTCTAATGCATCAAAAAATTCATCTAAATATTGTCTAAAACTTGAGTCTGAAGGTTCATTAAATATATTTTCGATTTCAACTAATGTATCTCTTTTTATTTCCCATTCTCCCGATGGAGCATTTTCTTGCCAATACTTAAAATCAACATAACCATTTCTTACTCTAACTATATCATATATTTCTGTTCCTGTTCCTAACATTCCTATACCTGGCAAAGCCAACGGTGAAGTTGCTCTCTGCAGCACCTTCTGTCTTGAATATCCTTCAGTATTTGCATTTGAAATATTATGACTCGTTGTATATAAAGACTTTTGACTTGCTAAAAGTCCAGATACTGCTGTATTAAATCCTACCCAACCAGACATTTTACTCACTCCGTTCATACATAAATTTAAAATTGAAAATGTAAAATGTAAATTTAATTTAACAGCTAATCCTAATCAAGATTTTCTTTAGCTGTTTTAATGATTCTAGTTATTATACTTATTAATTCATTACATTCTGCAATCATATTACTAATATACTCTGTATTTAAACCCTCACTATCTCTTAATAACTTAAGCCAATATCTAGTTTCAAAAGCCTCTTTGAGCGCTATAGACAATTTCGCTATAAAATCCTTCTTGCTCTGTCCAGCACATGCTTCTTCAACATTTGCTCCTATACTTGTACCAGAACGTAATAACTGTTTAGATATTATAAATTCCTTTTTCTCTTTAACAATATATTTATACAACCTTATAACTTTTAAAGCAAAATCAAAACTTTTCTCTCTTACAATATTTTCTTTTTTCATACAGGTACTCCTAACATAATATTAAAAACTCCAATTTCTAATATTATATTTTCAATTTTACATTTTAAATTTTACATTCGGAAGATAAAATCTTCCGATTATCTTCCGACAACTCCCATCCTATTTATTATATTATCTATCATCTCATCAATTGCATTTACAACTCTACTGCTTGCAACATATGAATGCTGATATTTGAGCATATCTGTCATTTCCTCATCTAAAGATACTGCCGATATAGACTTTCTCTTATCATCTATCTGACTAACAAGTATTTTCTGACTTTGTTCCATTACTGCAGCTTCATTAGCCGCAACTCCTATGGACGATATTATATCTCTGTAATAGTCATCACTATTCATATCTGCAAATAAATATTCATTTCTAAGCTGAGCTATTTTTTCTGCTATTCTTCCGTCTCCTCTATCACCAGACTGCGAAACAGCTATATTATTAAGTGTATCTAAATTAGAATTAAGTGTAATATTTCCGACTTCAATCGGTCTATCTGGATTAATAGCTACAAAAAAGTTTTCCCCAGAAGTTCCAAGCAAAGTTTTCCCTTTTTTATGTATGTAGTTTACATTCCTCGCTATTGTATTTACAAATGCATTTAGTTTCTTTTTAATTGAAGGAATAATTTCTAAAAAGTTTTTCACACTGCCCATAAATTTACTTGCAGTATTTGTAGTTTCTTGAGAGAGCTTTTCAGCAAAATCATCTCTGGTAATATCTTTAATACTAAAAAATTTATCGCTAGTTCCATCCGTTATACCGTCCCAACCATCTTCTCCAATGTCTCCAGTATATTGATATGTAGAATCCGATATAACCGTTGCAAATATGTCTAATCTATTTAATCTGTCAACATAATTTGTTATTTCATTATCCGAAATTACGTTTGAATTTCCTCCAATATTTTCATCAGTTATAATTATCAATTTTTTATGTGCATTCGCTCTAAAATCGTTCATCGATTCTATTTCAGATATCAAACTAGACAAATCCTCATTTCCAACTTCTGCAGCCTGCGATAAAGATGCAGTAAACTTATCGGCCTCAACAAAACCTTTTGTAATATCTTTAACAGAACCATCCCCAAATGTAACAAGTTTAAATCTAGGTTCGAGTCCTCTATTTTTCAAATCATCTTTATATTTATTAATCATATTATTTATATCATTCATGTTTGAAGAAGTTATATCTACTGCAATAACTACATCTACCTCTTTATTTACAGTACCATTACCTTCAGCTAATATAGTTTTTTGAACATCTCCTCTTGAATGGATAAGTCCTAAAAGTTCTCCATCTTCTATGTTTACTTTTTCAGAAATATCTTTCCAGAATATATCTACAAATGCGCTTCCATTTTGTCTAGTCTCCATTTCAGTATAAAACTTTCCGTTCACTAACATTTTTCCGCCAATAGAAACATTAACTACACCATTCGCCTCTTCTTTATACTCTATATTTACAAGCTCTGATAGCCTGTCTAATAAAGCATTTCTATCGTCTCTATAGTCATTTCCCTTATATCCTTTTACTTCATAAACCAAAATATTTTCATTTAATTTAGCTATTCTTTTAGCTATATCATTTATTTCTTTAACCTTTATCTGTATTTCTTTATTAAGATTAATCTGCAAATTATCAATCTGCTGTCCCAAATGGTTTACAGTTTCTATAAATGCTATCGCTCTCTCTTTGAGTAATCCTCTTACTGTAAGATTGTCAGGATTTTTAGAAAGTTCCTCCCAACCGTTCCAAAATTGGTCCATAACCTTTTGAAGTCCGCTGTTAGAAAGCTCATTCAAAATTCCCTGTACCTGCTCAAATACCATATTCCTAGCAGCCCAATAGCCATGTCTCCCAGACTCCAATCTATATTTTAAATCTAAAAATTCATCTCTAATTTGTCTAATCTGCTGTATTGTTACTCCTGAACCTATCTGAAAACCACCTGGAAGATTAAAATATCCACTAGTAGACTGAATAACCTGCTGTCTCACATAACTAGGATTATTTACATTAGCTATATTATGAGAAGTTGTATCTAATGCTTTTTTGTTTACATACAAACCCGATATGGCTATTGACAAACCCGAAAAAGTTGAACGCATAAAAGTACCCCCTAAACTTTCGCATCAAAAATGTTTTTACTTTGCACTACATCATCTTTACTTACCTTATCGCTATAAATATTACTAGATAAAACATTCGCTAAAAGATTTACATTTAAGTTGATATATTCTAAAGAATCCTTTATTAAAGTACTATTAAGTGAATTTCTTTCCTTAAGCCTGTTGAGTACATCGATTAACTGCTGCTTTACATATTCTATTTCTTTTTTCTGATCCTCACTTAAATAATCAACAAGTTTCGATATATTTTTAACTTCTTTTAAATTCAATTCATCTTGAATTTTCGATATAATACTTTCTCTAATATCTTCCAATTTACCTGCCTTTAATATCAATGCCTGCTCTTTTTGTGTTATTTTATCCAGTTCACGTACTTGACCAGAAGTAATAATATCCGTCTTATTTATAGATAGCTCCAGCATATGTTTATACAAATTTAATTCTTCAATCAAAATATCTTTTAAATCGTTAATTAACTTCTCCACTTTTTACACCACCTATTAAACCTTCTTATCAATATTAACATTCTCAAACATCTTCTCAACAATTTTCCCCGAATCTATTTTATAAGCTTTAGTTTCTATTTGTCTCTTTATTTCTTCAACTTTATCTTTTCTAATATCAGGTACATTTTTTAATGCTTTCATGGCTATTTGATATTCTATCGCTTTATTAGACAAACTCAATTTATCTCTTTTCTTAATTTTAGCTGACGTCTTTACATTCTTTATTTGTTTCTGATTATTATACAATTGTAGAGCTTTATAGATGTTATTATTAATTATCTTCATATAAAAACACCCCATCCTTATTTTCTATTTTTATTATCGGTAAGGATAGGGCAATACTTTAGATTATTTTTTATATCTTTCTGCAATATACATTTTATCTTTCTCTTTATTTCTTCTAATATTATCTTTTTTAGCTACAGCACTTTTTAACTCACGCTTAAGCTCTACTATACACTTATCACAAAATCTACCTGTTTTGATAGGTTTCCCGCATCTTTCACAAGCTAGCAGTAAATTATTTTCTGTTTTTAACTCTAATTTACCTTCTCGTAAATATCTAAGTATCTTTTTTACAGGTACGCCAGTTTCTTCAGATACCATTTGTATGTTTGCATCTGGATGATCATATATGTACTCTTTTACCCTTTTAAATTCTTCCTCTTCTTCCTTTCTACATTTAGGACATAACTTATTAATCCCATCATATGCGTATATTCTCCCACATCTTGAACAATTTCTAATATCCATAATATTCACCTCCAGATAAATTATATATATGCTTATGTAGTGGCTAATGTAAGCACATAAACCTTATTCGCTCCTGATTTTAATAAAGTTTTACTACACTCGTCTACTGTTGCTCCTGTAGTATAGATATCATCGACTAAAAGTATATTTTTATTTTTAAAAACATGATTATCTACAACTTTAAACGCATCCCTTACGTTTCTAACCCTCTCTATTCTATTGAGTTCATTTTGAAATTTTGTATTTTTTATTCTCTTAAAATTTTTCGTATCTAACGGTATATTTAATTTTCTAGATATATATCGGCATAAGAGTTCGGATTGATTAAATCCTCTATATGCTATTTTAGATTTGTGAAGTGGAACTGGAACAATAATATCTATATCTTTTATATCACTTTCTTCAAAGGCTTGTACTAAAATTGGCCCTAATGCTTTATACATATATGCTTTTCTGCCATATTTATACTTATATATTACTTTCTTTACAAGTCCTGTATACTCTAATGGCGATATTACCTTCTCAAAATAACGTTTAAATTTAATACAGTCAGGGCATCTATCCGGCAAATACCCTATTTCTAATGGCTTACCACAAATAGTACATGTGTTACCTTTTATGAAAATAAGTTCATCAAAACATCTTTTACATATATGCCTTTCATCAACAGTCTCATCATACTCTTCACAAATAAAACATATGCCTTTTTCAGGATAAATAAGTTCTAAAAATGCATCAAAAAGGCCCTCTATTTTATTCATTAGAATTTACTCCTCAAAAGTAAGTTAATTTTATTCTCCTTTTATGAATTCTAAAACTTTATGTAGTCTTTTATTAAGTCCCGAATATCTTTTTGTAATCCTGTTATTATTTATCATCATGTATAAAAATTTCTTATTCCCTACAAGTACAACTAATTCTTTTGCCCTAGTAATTGCAGTATATAATAAATTCCTTGTCAAAAGCATTGGCGGTCCCCAACATATAGGCATTACAACTACTGGAAATTCACTCCCCTGACTCTTATGAATCGTTATCGCATATGCCAATTTTAATTCATCTAACTGACTAAAACTATAGACTACCTTTTTATTATCATCAAATAAAACCGTCATTTCATTCTCTTCTTCATCTATATCATATACATATCCAAAATCCCCATTAAATACTCCTTCACCTTCCTCATTTATACCATCATCTTTTACGATTTCCCATTTCATTCTATAATTATTTTTTATCTGCATTACCTTGTCCCCAACTCTAAAAATACTTTCCCCTACCTGTTTTTCATTCTTAAGTTTATGCTTGGGATTTAATACATCTTGAAGCCTTTCATTCAACACATTTACCCCAGTATCTCCTTTTTTCATAGGAGTTAGAACTTGAATATCTTTTACCGGATCATAGCCGTAAAATTTAGGCAACCTCTCTTTGCAAAGCTCTATTATAGTATCGACTACTTCTTTATTAGAATCCTTATTAATAAAGAAGAAATCCTTGTCCTTTACATTTAAAAATGGCATTTCCCCTTTATTTATTCTGTGAGCATTTACTATAATCATGCTCTCTTGAGCCTGTCTGAATATCTCATTTAATTTAACCACTTTTACAACCTTACTATCTATTATATCTCTTAACACATTGCCAGGGCCAACTGAAGGTAATTGATCGACATCCCCTACCAATATCAATCTAGTACCCGGCATTATTGCCTTGAGTAAATTATTCATTAATAGTATGTCTACCATGGAAACTTCATCTATGATTACTACATCCGAATCTATTGGAGTACCCTCATCTCGTGCAAATGCCATTCCCGTTTCATCATCTACAAAACTGTATTCCAATAGTCTATGTATAGTTTTTGCTTCTCTTAAAGTAGCTTCACTCATTCTCTTTGCAGCTCTACCAGTTGGGGCTGCTAATACTACAGATAACCCTTGATTTTCAAATAACTTTATTATGCTGTTTATTGTAGTCGTTTTCCCAGTACCAGGCCCGCCTGTTATAACTAAAACGCCATTAAAAACTGCTTGCCTTATGGCCTCTTTTTGGTTTTTAGCAAATTTTATAGAGCTTTCTCGTTCTAATTTATTAATTTCTTCTTCCACATTTATATCGAGTTCCTTTAATTCCGTCAAAGCTAATTCTATAATTTTTTTGCTTACATTAGCTTCGGCATAATAAAATGGCATATAGTAAACTCTAATTTCATTATCGACATTCTCAAGCTGAATCTCCTGCTTAAGTGCAAGAGCTGTAATTCCATCCTCTACAAGCTCCCTTTCAACCTCTAATAGACTCTGCGCTTTATCCACAAGCTCACGTTTGGGTACATATGTATGCCCTTCAGAAGAAAATTCCATCAAAGTGAATTTTATACCTGCAAATATTCTATAATCAGATCTTAAATCTACACCCATATTTCTTGCGATTTTATCTGCCATTTTAAATCCTATACCAAATATATCCTCCGATAATCTGTAAGGATTTTCCCTTATTTTTGATATTGTTTCATTTCCATATTTTTTATATATCCTGACTCCATATGTAGGACTTATTCCATATTCTTGTAAGAAAATCATAATATCTCTAATCTCTCTCTGCTCTGCAAAGGCCTCTGCAATTTTTTGAGCCTTTTTCTTACCGATTCCATCAATCTCTAATAACCTATCTGGATTATATTGAAGTATGTCTATAGAATCAAGTCCGAATTTTTCAACAATTTTTTTCGCAATTTTAGGGCCAATTCCAGGTATTAAACCAGATGAAAGATATTTTTCTATCCCGTTTAATGAAGCAGGAACTACCGCCTGATATGTATCTACTTTGAACTGCTGTCCATAATTAGAATGGTACACCCAATTTCCCTGAACCATGATAGTTTCGCCCAAGTTTATTACAGGCATATAGCCTACTATAGTTACTACGTCATCTTCTGTTTCTAATATGGCAACAGTATATCCGTTTGATTCATTTTTATAAATTATCTCTTCAATAGTCCCCTGTAGAGTAATCAAAACCTCGCCCTCCGAAATTAATTTAAGATTTTGTTTTTATTATATCATTTGTATATTATTGGTGTATAGTGTCTCGCTATTCGATTTTGGATATTCGTCATTCATATTTTGTCTTTCGTCATACGAAAAGCCAAAAACAAATGACAAATATCCAAGTTAACTTTACATTTTCCATTTTAAATTTTAAATTCCTTTCGTTCCCTGTCTCTTATAATCCGCTAACTTTCTTAAAATATCCATTAACTGATTCATAAGAAAAACTATATCTCCTTTAGTCGCCGGTTTATTATATTCGATATAAAAATCGTAATCACTTTCCCTAACTAAACCATATGTTTTTTTATCATATACTCTTTTTACTATTTCGCCATGCCTTATATGTTTATATGCAGTCTTTAAAGTTTGATTAATTCTTACTTTAATATTCCCTTCAAGTATTATATATACTCCACTTTTTTCTTCTTTTATATCGTATATGAATTTCAAGTTAAAATATCCAAACGAACCGTCATTTTTAAATATTGGTTTTCTAACTTTCAATGGCACAAAAATATTCTCACTGTCGAATGGAATAGGAACTGTATTAGAAATTCCTATAATTTTACCATAGTATTCTCTTGACGCCATCAAATCGAGAGCATAAAATTTAGCCATATTTTTAAGCACAGTCTTTACACTCTTAAAGAGATAATTTTCTTGTGTTTTCAAAGTTATTACTTTAGTACAATTACCGTACATATCAATATATATAGGCATTATAGCCATAATTCCATCTTTGAATAATTTTTCAATATTGTCCACTTTTCCCACTCCTTTCATATCAAAATTATATATCGAACATATGTTCTATGTCAAGGCAAAATATTTTCTTACAAATAGAAAAATATTTCAAGTTTAATTTTTGAAGGTTGAGATAGTAAATAATGGTTTGCAATGATTACAAGAACATTATTGACAAATAATAGAAGGTAATTTATGATAAGGCTAAATAAAGAAAAAATAAAGTATGATACATCCAATAGTACCAAATAAAAAAAGCCTACTAACTCAAATAAATGCTGGCAAGCATGTTTGATAGAGTTAATAGGCTACTTAATATAAGTATATAGCAAATATATGTAAATTTCAAGAGTTAAATAGTAGAATTAGTTTATATAGTTTTAACTTATACAATAGTTCTTGGTGAGGTGATTTTATGAATATTTTGAATATTTTTGATCTAAAAGGTTTGTTGACTACTCTTTTATTATTTTCATTCTATTATATATATGAAAGAATTCTAAAAAATACTGCATTCACCAAAATAGGCAAACCACTTTCGTTACTACTTTTTATTTGTTCTACTCTATTAATAGATTCTTTTAAAATAAAAAACGAGTATTTATATTGGTTATTTATGTCAATACCAGCATTCTTTGTTTTTAACTTGCTTAATAAACAAGATAGAAGGAAGAATGATGAAAAGGTGAATTAAATGAAACATAAAAAAATCAAGTCGCTGTTAGTGTTATTACTAATATTTTTTATATTAACTAGTTGTACGGTAAAAAATTTAGAAACGAATATTAAACAAATTAAGTTTAATGATATAAAATTTGTTGAAGATTATAATAATATAAAGAAAAAATTAAAACTACACCAGTTTACAAGATTAATTAAGCCACAAAGTCATTGTATATAAAGTTTTTAACGCATTTGGAAACTACAGAATAAATTTTTCTATTTTCGAGCGAAGATACGAAACTATCAAAAATTAATTCTTTTATTACTCTTTCTGAAATCATTCGTTTTATAACTTGTGGGCTTTCAAATTTGTAATCAGAAAATCTATTACTGATAAAGGGTAATACTGAAACAAAAGTAAAACTTATAGCTATTAAGTTTATAAATCTTTCTATAGCTTCTTTATTCCTTACCATATATTTACCAAATGACC
>NZ_FQXO01000059.1 GCF_900129995.1 Caloranaerobacter azorensis DSM 13643
ACTTAACCTAATGAACCGCCGTATACCGAACGGTACGTACGGTGGTGTGAGAGGTCGGTAGATGAATTAATCATCTACCTCCTACTCGATTATCAGAAATAATAAAAATTATTATATTAATCATAAAAAATCTGCTATAATTAGTGTAATCATAAATAAGAAGGGCGTGTGGTGTCATGTATGAAGATCTGTTTGATGAAAAAAAACAGAATAAAATGCGCGCATTTTTTCTAGAAATAAGCAAATTAGGTACATATAGAAAATATCCAAAGAATTCTGTGATAGATATATCGGGGAATGATTTTGTCGCTATAGTAGTTGAAGGTAAATTAAAACGAGCTTTATACAGTTCTAGAGGATTAGAAAAAATCCTTTATATGCTTAAACCCGGAGAGATTTTTGGGGAGATGGATTATTTTTGCGGAGGGAATGTCAACATTATTACTAGAGCTATGGAAAATACGGTGATTTCCATAGTCAATAGAGATAAATTAGATAAAATTTTAGAGACTAATTATCAAGGTTATAAATTTTTTCTTCACAGCGTTATTAGAAAATATAGAATATTAATGCTTCAGATGGCAGATATGATTTTTAATAGTTCTATTGGTAAAATAGCTGATACTCTCATTAGATTATCGTCGCAGGAAGGCAGATTGGTAGGGCAAAAGCTGGTTATAAACCTTTCTCTTACTCATCAGGAAATAGCTGATTTGATAGGGTGTTCAAGAGTTACTGTAACAAAGGGGTTAAATGAATTTAAAGAAAAAGGAATAATAGACATTCAAAATAAAAAGATAATAATAAAAGATATGGAAAAATTGAGAGCTTATATAGAGCCGTTAATTTAATTTATGAATAAGCAAAACATTTTGTCTTAGAAGGTCGAGCTTGTTGACAAAGTAAAATATTTTATGAAAATGACGCTCATGCGGACGAAAACTAAATTCTTTCAAGCATTCGCTTTCATTTTCATAAATATTGAAAAATATAAGTTTGTCAACAGTCTGAACTTTCTATCTTATAAGGTTTTTTATTCGTATTAATATAAAAATAAAAATTTAACGCATTAATGTGTTATATTTTTAAACAACTTATATTGACAATGAATGATAGAATTATTAAGAGAAGAAAATAAATAAATCATTTGAAAAGTATTTAGATTGGGAGGCTAATTAAATGTATCCATTAAAATTCGAAAACTTATATTTTGAAAAAGTATGGGGAAGCAGAGATTTAGAATCATTTAGAGAAAACTTACCTAGTGGGAAAATTGGAGAGAGTTGGGATGTATCCTGTCATCCTCATGGTGTGAGCGTTGTATCTAATGGCAAATATAAAGGAATGAAGCTTGATAAATTAATAAGACAGGAAGGTGCAAAGTTATTAGGAACTAAAATTCCAACTGATAAATTTCCATTATTAGTAAAATTACTTAATACTAGCGATAAATTATCTGTTCAAGTCCATCCAGACGATGAATATGCATTAAAAGTTGAAGGTGAAATGGGAAAAACAGAAGTATGGTATGTAGTCGAGGCTAACGAGGGAGCCAAATTGATTTTAGGTACAAACGGATGTACTAAAAAGCAGTTTGAAATGGCTATAAAAGAGGGAAATCCAGAAAAATATATGAATGTAGTTGAAGTGAAAAAAGGAGATGTATATTTAATAAAAAGTGGATTAATCCATACAATGGGAGAGGGATTAATAATCGCGGAAATCCAGCAAAATAGCGATACAACCTATAGAGTTTACGACTACAATAGGGGAAGAGAATTGCATATAGAAAAGGCTTTAGATGTGATTGATTTTAATTTAGTAGGTAAAAAAAGTGAAGGGCTAAAAGTCGAAAAGGAAGGATATAGTAAAACTTATTATTGTCTAAACAAACATTTTTCATTGGAACTATACGATATAGAGGATAATCTTATAGAAGATAGTGACGAAGAGAGATTTTATATTTTCACATGTGTAGAAGGTGAAGGAGAAATTAAATATACAGATGGGATAGAAAAAATAAGCATGGGAGATAGTATTTTAATCCCTGCAAGTCTAGGAAAATACCAGATTGTTGGACAACTTAAGTTATTAAAAAGTTATGTTCCTGACATTCAGAAGGTAGAAAATGAGATATTGGGAATAGTGAAATAAAAAGGATTAAAGATAGGAGGAAACTTACATGATTGTAACCGTTACTTTAAATCCAGCAGTTGATAAGACGATCTATATAAGAGATTTTATGGCAGGTGAAGTAAATAAAGTAGAGTATAGTGTTGTAGATCCCGGCGGAAAGGGGATTAATGTCTCGAAGACAGTAGCAGAATTCGATTGTGATACGATTGCTCTAGGCTTTCTTGGAGGAGAAAATGGAGAGTATATAAGACAGGCTTTAAAAGATTTAGGGATTAAAGAGAAATTTACTGAAGTAAGTAAAAACACAAGGACAAACATTAAAATAGTAGATTTAAAAACAGGAGACACAACCGATATAAATGAGACAGGTGGGGAGGTAAGTCCAGAGGAGCTAAAAGAGTTTATCAATATCTTTAAAAGAGTGATAAAAGAGGGAGATATAGTAGTATTATCAGGAAGTGTACCAAAAGGAATAGATAATAACATTTATAGATTCTTAACCGAATATGGAAATAAAACTGGATGTAAAGTTATTTTAGATGTAAGCAGTCAATTACTAAAAGAGGGAATTAAAGGTAAACCCTATATGATTAAGCCGAATTTAAGAGAATTAGAGGAATTATTGAATATTAATCTCGATACAAAAGAGAAAATTGTAGATGTGTGCAGAAGTATTATCAAGGAAGGAGTAGAACTTGTCTGTGTTTCAATGGGAAGTGAGGGAGCTTTACTAATTGCAGAGGATTTTGTATTGCATGGAAAAGTTCCGAAAGTTGAAGTCAAGAGTACTGTTGGAGCAGGAGATTCTCTTGTAGCTGGATTTGCTGCTGGATTAAGCAAAGGGCTTACAATAGAAAAAGCGTTTAAACAGGGAATAGCGGCATCCATTGTATCTGTAACAAAAGAGGGGACAAAGGCCCCTACTTATAAAGAAGTTCAAAACGTTATTGATGAAGTGGAAGTCTCAATGCTATTTACCTCCAACTACTACGTATAGCCCGGCATCTGTCATTTTCTCTTTAATCCTTTCTACATCTTCTGATGATGGAGGAATAAGGCTTTTTAAGATATACTTTTTACCTAGACTTTTATATTTGGAAATTCCATATTGATGATATGGAAGTATGTGAACTTCTTT
This sequence comes from Caloranaerobacter azorensis DSM 13643, assembly GCF_900129995.1. GTDB lineage: Bacteria > Bacillota > Clostridia > Tissierellales > Thermohalobacteraceae > Caloranaerobacter > Caloranaerobacter azorensis. Next base: position 3,275 of record NZ_FQXO01000059.1, read on the forward strand.
TATACCTTGACTCAATATAAAATTTATAATAGCCTCTATATTTTCATCATCCATTGTATATTTAGGGATTAGCGGTATTCTAGGTATGATATTGATGCGTTTTTTTACTAATTTTTTAAAATTATCTTTTATTAAATCTATATCGGCATTAATTATTTTTATTGATTTTTCCTTATTCATAATTTTTAAATCGAATAAAATCCTATCTAGATGATTGGACATTTTATCCAATATTTCCCATTTGCTGAAACCAGTAGTTTCTATTGCGGTATCTATTCCTAGATTTTTAAGTTTTTCTAGAAGTTCTATTGCAAACTCTCCTTGTGAAAGGGGTTCGCCACCTGATAAGGTGACGCCACCCCCTGTACTATCATAAAAGATTATGTCTTTTTTTATTTCCTTTAGAACTTCGTTAACATCCATTTCTTTTCCTACTTTTTCTATTGCTCCAGTAGGGCATTGTTCTGGCGTGTTAGTACATGCAAAACAGCTTGAACTACTGCATTTTATGCATAGGGATTCCCTTCTTATAATTTCAGGTTTAAAGCTTTGTGATTCTGGATTAGAACACCAAGGACATCTAAGAGGGCATCCTTTGAAGAATATTAATGTTCTAATGCCACCTCCATCATGTATACTATATCTTTGTATGTTGAAAATTATAGCTTTTTTCATCATATCACATCCTATAAAATATGTTCAGTTCTGTTTATGATATCATCTTGGATAGACTTGTTAAGTTCAATAAATATTGCACTGTAACCAGCCACTCTTACAACCAGATTTTTATATTTTTCTGGATGTTTTTGTGCATCCCTTAAAGTTTCTGCAGAAACGATATTAAACTGAATATGCTGTAATTTTAATCTCATAAATGACTGTAAAAAGCCTATAAATTTTCGAATACCTTCTATTCCTTCTAAAACAGAAGGATTGAACTTAACATTTAAAAGACTTCCATTTGAAATTAGATAAGTATCGATTTTGCTTACACTTTTCAATACTGCTGTAGGTCCATTTTTATCCATACCTACCATTGGAGATAGACCTCCATCGGCTAACTGTTCTCCAGATAATCTACCATCTGGAGTAGCGCCTACTGCCTCCCCAAGAGGTATATGAGCAGATACTGTATATGAACCAGGTTGGAAAAATCCGCCGCGTATGTTCTTATATTTTTCTACTTCTTTACAATAATGAGATAAAATTTCGCTTCCACAGTAATCGACATCATCTATATCGTTGCCATATTTAGGATATTTGTTAATAAATTTCTGTCTAATTATTTCGTTATCTTTATAATTGTTATTTAGTATTTTTACTAATTCAGGTAAAGTTATTTCTTTATCTTCAAATACAGCTTTCTTGATTATATATAAAGAATCGCTTAAATTTGCTACACCTATTCCTTGTACGCCTGAGAAGTTATATTTAGCACCTCCTGATGTTATATCCATACCTGTCTTTAATGCATTTTCTACAAAGCATGAAAGAAGAGGTGTAGGTGCAAATTCTCTGTGAGCTTGGTCTACAACATTTGAGCCTTCAATCATGTCTTTTACATATTTATTTATGTTCTTTTTTATTGCATTTATGAGTTCGTTATAGCTATTAAAATTACCATTACTTTCTTTTAGAGTTACTTCCATGACTTTCAATAGATTAAATAATGCTATGTCATGTAGACCGTAGGTTTTTCCCGGGATAGATAGTTCTACACATCCAACGACTGCATAATCTCTAGCATCTTCAAGGGACACACCTCTGTTTAAATATGCAGGAATTATTACTTCATCATTGAAAACTTGAGGAATGCCTGTACCCAATCTTATAGTTTCTATAGTTTTAATAAGAAATTCTCTCGGAGTTTTTTCATTTATACGTACGCCTAAGTTTGGTTGTGGAAGTTTTATATCGCCATATGTATCTAAAATTAAATATGACAATTCGTTAACTGCATCGCGACCATTTCTATCAAGCCCACCCAAAATTATAGTATATCCGGTCGGAAAGCCTGCAAAGTATTTAGCACTTTCTTGGCTTCTAAGTAAAACAACATCATTCATTTTTAGCCATAGACATCTTAATAGTTCTTTTGCAAATTCTATATCTAGTCCATTTTCAATATCTTTTTTATAAAACGGATACATATATTGGTCGAATCTGCCAGGAGAAATAGAGCTTGCATTTGATTCATATTGCAAAGCAATATTTATGTACCAGAATAACTGTAATGCTTCATAAAATGTATCAGGTTTATATTTAGAAATTTTATAAGAGATTCTGCTGATTTCTAGCAATTCTTTCTTTCTATTTTGATTTTTTTCGTTTAATGCCATATCCCTTGCAAGTTTACCATATCTTTCAATGTGATTTTGAGTAGCTTCAAGGGTGATTAATGCTGCTTTGTAAAAATTATTATTAGGATTTTTTTTCATCTTTTCTTTTACTTCATCTATCATATAGCCTAATCCTTTATTTAAAACTTTATCAAATGATGGGATTATATGCCCTTGTCCTTTATCGGTTTGGTTAAGTTTTATAATTCTTTGTTTTTGTGCATTTTTTACATTGTTGGGGAGTCTACTATTGACAAGATCCTTTAAAGATTTATCTTTCCAAAAAGGGAATAATTCGTTTCTGAAAAATTCTTTATCTTCTTCAGAAATATAAAATTGGTCTTGAGGTCTTGTTGCTAAAGTATCTAACTCATCATATATCCAGTAAGGAGACATTTCAGGTGATGCGATTCCGGAGCGAGGTTTTACAGTTCTTCCTCCTGCAATTAATTCGCCATCGTTAATAACTATTTGTACATTATTAAGGATATGGGCTGTAGCTTTTGCTCTTCTTAAAATAGCAGGTTGTCCTTCAGTATTTTTATAGCTTTCGGTATATAGTCTAGCCCTTTCAAGAGAGATTTCCCTTTTGTTTTTAAATAATAATTCTTTTAAATTTTTTATTCTTTCACTTACCGTACACATCTTTATCCTCCTATAATTAAAATAATAACTATTATTTATTATTATTTTATATTATTTTATCCTATTTGACAATGTTATATAGTAGAAATATTATAGCAAAAATACTTATAAACAATGATGTTTCACTGAATCAGTTATCAAGCCTTGAATTGTGTCAATTAATTTTATATAATAAAACAGGAAAAAATAAGAAAGAATAATATTAAATAGGGAGGAAGTGAAGTGTGTTTGCTAAAGAGAGATTAAATAAAATAATTGATATGCTTCACAATGAAGGGAAAGTAGTTGTGAAGGAATTAAGTGAAATGTTTAATGTATCCGAGGATGCTATAAGGAAAGACTTGAAATATTTAGAGAACGAAGGACTACTTGAAAGAATATATGGAGGTGCTATTTTAAAAAAACAGATACCTCAGTATATAAGAGTTGAAGAAAGAATAAAACATAATATTGAAGCTAAAAAAAAGATTGCTGATAAGGCATTTTCCTTATTGAAAGATGGAGAAACGATTTTTTTGGATATATCTTCGATAAATATGATTCTAGCCGAGAAGATAGCAAAGTCGCAATTGGGAATAACAGTGATTTCAAACTCTATAGATATTCTTCATATACTTTGTAGAAATTCAAATATACAGATAATTTCACCCGGTGGAATTTTATATCAAAATGTTGGAGGTTTTGTAGGTTCAGCAGCTATTGAAGCTATATCTAAATATACTGTACAGAAAGCTTTTATAGGTAGTTGTGGTGTTGATGTAATAAACAAAAGTGTTAATACCTTTAACGTAGAAGATGGGAATACGAAAAAAGCAATTATCAAAAGCGGCAAAGAGGTTATTTTAGTTATGGAAAATGAAAAGTTTTACTTTGATGGAGTTTATAAATTTGCAGATTTAGAAGATATAGATACAATCATAACTGATAAAGAACCTTCAAAAACAATAAAGGATAAGTTGGAGAAATATAAAATAAAGATAATCTAATACCTATTTAATATATTAGCAAATTTATTGGTTGAAGTAGCAAACTAAATGAACGATAGAAAATATGGTGAGAAAGGGAGATATTATGAGTAAAACTAAAATATTAATAACTGGAGCAGGAGGATTTTTAGGTTCTAGAATATACAGAGAATATAAAAATAAATATGATATTACAGCCTTAACAGCTAAAGATTTAGATGTAACAGACTATGAAGCTGTTAGCTTTGTGCTAGAAAAAGTTAAGCCAGATATTATATTTCATGGGGCTGCAATATCGGCTACAAAAGCATGTGAAGATAATCCTCAACTAGCATACAGGGTAAATGTTGAGGGTTCCGTTAATATAGCTAAAATTGCAAGAAAAATCGGCGCAAAGATGTTGTTTGTTAGCAGTGAACAGGTATTTAATGGGAACGTTAATGATGGCCCATATAGCGAAGAGGACGAAGCGATTCCGAATACAGTGTATGGACAAACCAAACTTGAGGCTGAAAGGCTCTTAAGACAGGAAATAGATGAGCTGTGGATATTGAGATTAAGCTGGATGTTTGGATTACCAGAAAGAAATGTACCGAATAATCCTAATCTGTTTTGGAAGATTGTATGTGCTGTTATGTCAGATAAGCAAATTAAGATTGCTAGCAACGAATATAGAGGTATAACTTATGTATACGATTTAATTGATAATCTAGAGAATATATTTGAACTACCATATGGTACTTATCACTTTGGTTCAGAAAATGAGCAAAGTACATATGATACAGCGGTATTTATATTAGAACGAATAGGATTATCAAAGGAGAAAATTGACAGGATAGTGATTAGAGATGAAGACAAATACAAGGATAAAAAGAGAGATTTAAGAATGTCTTATGAAAAGATTAAATCGTTTGGAATTAATATTAATACTTCTCAGCAAAGTATCGAAAGAGCATTAAAGGAATTTGATTTTAAATTCTAAATTGTATAGCAGCTTATTTAATAAACAATTACCACATTAATATGTAAAATAATATAAACTTTGAGATATAGAAAATAACTAAAAGATATGATAATATTTAGATAAAGATAATTAATATAATTAAAAAAATACCACATTAATAAAAAAGTACCACATTAAATGTTGGACATGATTAACAAATAAAAACAGTATTGAGGTGTTTGTTATGAACTATTTTCCTAACGAAAGAAGTTGGGAAATCATTAACATATTGCTGGATTTAGACAAGCCTATAACTATAAATGAGTTAGCTGAACAATTAAATGTATCTAATAGAACTATAAGAAATGATTTAAAAGAGCTTGAGGATTATTTTTGTTCAAACAATTATGGAGTAACGATTGTAAAAAAACCTAGGATAGGAGTATGGATTGAAGTAGACGAAGAAGGAAAACGATTTTTAAAACAAGCTATTAATAAAAGTAAAATATATATACAACCATATTCGTATGAAGAAAGGCAGCTTTATATAATAAAAAGACTTTTGCAATCAAAAGGTTCAATTACAATGCAGGTTTTAGCTGACGAATTATATGTAAGCAGAGTTACAGTTTTTAAAGATTTAGAAGAGGTAGAAAAGTGGCTTAACAAATATAATCTAAAACTTAATAGGAGACAAAATCATGGAATAGAGATAGAAGGGGATGAGAAGGGCTGGAGAAAGGCAGCAGCAGATTTGATAATGATATTTAGAAGTAACGATGAATTAAGAAACGTGCTTTCAAATACTAAAGAAATTCAGCAAGATAGCAGATTAGATTTTGAAAACTTCATACAGCTTAAAGAGTTATTTCCAGATATTGATGTAAACAAAATAGAACAGATATTAATTGAAGCCCAAGAAAAAATGGAGTTCCATTTAGCCGATATAGCCTACGAAGGACTTTTAGGACATATTGTAATCAGTATTGAAAGGCTAAAACAAAATAAAGATATCAAAATGGATTTAAACCAATTATCAGCTATAAAACAAAAGAAGGAATTTCAAATTGCTAAATGGATATCAAAGAGGATAGAAAAGGAATTTAACATAAATGTACCTGAATGTGAAGTAGGATTTATTGCTCTGCACGTTTTGGGTTCTAAAGTTCAGCAGAATTATAAAATTGATGATACCGAAAGCGTTCTAGAAAATATGGATCCATTAATAATAAATCTAGCAAATGAGATAATTACGCTGATTGGGAATATTTTATCTGTTGATTTCAGTCAGGATAAAAAATTATTAGTAGGATTAGTACTACACTTAAGGCCAGCAATAAACAGATTAAAATATGGATTAAGTTTAAGAAATCCTCTATTAAATGAAATAAAAAATAATTATCCAAGTGTTTTTGGAGCCACATGGGCTATTAGTGTTCTATTTGAAAAGCATCTGGGAGTTAAAGTAAACGAAGAAGAAATAGCATATATTGCAACTCATATAGGAGCTGCACTAGAGAGACTCAACAATAAAACGAGAGCGATAGTTGTTTGTAATAGTGGAATAGGAACTGCACAACTCGTTGCAGTAAGATTACAAAAAACGATATCTGATTTAGAAATAGTAAATATAATTTCTTCTCATGATGTTGCTAAAATGAAGGAAAATGATTTTGACATAATAATTTCCACAATACCTATTAATTATAGTCTAAAGCCTGTTATACAAATTAATCCGATTGTAAGTCCAAAGGACATAGAGAGGATAAAAGAGTACATTAAAAATATAGAAAATACAAGGAGATTTCATAGAGATATTAACAATATTACAAAAATGGATGAGCTGTTTAATGAGAAGTTTATATATACAAAACTCGATATAGACGATAAAGAAGAAGTTATAAAAAGATTAGGAAGTGAACTTGTAAAATATGGGCATGTAGAACATAAATTTGTTGATGCAGCATTAGAAAGAGAAAACATTACTTCTACCGCTGTAGGAAAGGGAGTTGCTATACCTCATGGAATGCAAGAATATGTACATAAACCCATTATAGCGGTTGCAACATTAAATAAGCCAATTGATTGGGGAGGCAATAAGGTAGATATAGTATTTCTATTAGCTTTGAAGTTTGGTTCTGGCAATTCGACAAGGAATTTTTTTAGAAGATTCTACTCGCTTTTAGATAATGAAAATATATTAAATAATATTAGAAACAGTTCAACAAATAAAGAAATATTAAAGATTTTAACTAGGAAGGATGATAGCAGTGAACAGTATTATCAATAAAAAACTTATTAAATTAAATATAAATGGAAACAGCAAAAAAGAAATAATAGTTGAATTAGCAAAATTGATAGATGAACAAGGAAGGCTAAACAGTATTGATGAGTATATAGAAGAGGTTCTTAAAAGAGAAGAACTTTCAACTACTGGAATTGGATTTGGAGTGGCTATACCGCACGGCAAAACTAATGCGGTAAAAGTACCTACAGTAGCGTTTGGAAGAATTAAAGATGGAGTTGAATGGCAGTCTTTAGATGGTGAGCCGGTTCATATAGTTTTCTTACTTGCAGTACCAGAAAAAGCCGCTTCAAATGCACACTTAAAAATATTAGCTGCACTATCAAGAAAGCTAATGGATGAAAATTTCAGAGAAGAACTTTTAACAGTTAATAGCCAAGAAAAATTAATCGAGACATTAGAAACAATATTTGCAAATGCATTAGATTAAAGGAGAGATTAATATGGAATTATATTTAGATACTGGTAATTTAAATGAAATAAAAGAGTTATCAGATATTCTGCGAATAGATGGAGTTACAACTAATCCTACGCTGGTATCCAAAGAAAGAAAAAATATAATTGACTTGTTAGATGAGATTATTGAAGTAATAGGTGAAGATAAAATTGTTCATGCACAAGTAGTAAGTAAAGATTATCAGGGTATGATTGAGGAAGCTGAATTCCTTAGTAAACGTTATAAAAATATTTATGTAAAGATACCTGTAACTGTAGATGGATTGAAGGCGATTAAAGAATTATCTAATGAAGGTATAAAAACTACAGCTACAGCGGTGTTTACAGCACATCAAGCAGCTTTGGCAGCTAAAGCTGGGGCGTGTTATATAGCTCCGTATGTTAATAGATTAGATAATATTTCAGGGGAAGGTGTCAAAGTAGTAAAAGATATTATTAAAATAATTAATAATTATGATTTTAATACTAAAGTAATAGCAGCTAGTTTTAAAAATTCACAGCAGGTAATAGACGTGATTAAAGAAGGAGTACATAGCATAACTGTACCTGCTGATGTAATGAAAAGTATGATGGGACATCCACTTACGGATTATAGTGTCGACAAGTTTATCTTTGATTGGGAGAGAGCGTTTGGCGAAGGCACAAAAGTTACAAATTATTTTAAATAGAATCTAGTGCTATACTAAATAGCATTAAATATATAAGAAAGAGAAAGGAAGGTGGAGAAGAACAAAGCTGTTTTAGAACTATTTATCATTATATTGATTAAAAATCAATCAGTAATCAAATTTTGAAAAGGGGGAATTTGATGTTAGAATTACTAAAAGACACTCGTAAACATTTAATGACGGGAGTTTCCTACATGATTCCATTTGTAGTAGCCGGTGGAGTTCTATTAGCATTATCGGTAATGTTATCAGGACAGCCACAAGCACCAGAGACGGGAATATTAGCAGATATATGGAAAATTGGACTCGGCGGAATGACATTGTTTGTTCCGATACTAGGCGGCTTTATAGCATTTTCGATGGTAGATAGACCCGGTATTGCACCTGGTATGATAGGCGCATATCTAGCTAGTCAGGTAGGAGCTGGATTTTTAGGCGGGATTATAGCAGGTTTATTAGCAGGTATAGTAGTATATTACTTAAAGAAAATAAAAGTTCCAGCAATCATGCGATCAGTTATGCCAATATTCATAATTCCATTAATAGGAACATTCATTGTAGGAGGATTAGTCGTTTGGGTAATAGGTACACCGATAGCAGACGTAATGCAAGGACTTGAAACTTGGTTAAATTCAATGTCGAGTGCAAGTAAAATAATACTAGGAATTATATTAGGTTCTATGATGGCGTTCGATATGGGTGGCCCTGTAAATAAAGTAGCATTTTTCTTTGCAGTAAGTATGATACCTACAAATCCAGAAATTATGGGAGCAGTAGGAGTTGCGATATGTACACCACCATTAGGATTAGCATTAGCTACATTCTTGTCACCTAAAAAATATACAGTTGAAGAAAGAGAAAGTGGAAAGGCAGCCGTTATTATGGGGCTTATAGGTATTACAGAAGGAGCTATACCATTTGCTGCAGCCGATCCATTAAGAGTTATCCCTTCAATTATGATAGGTGGAGCAGCAGGTTCTGCCACTGCATTTTTACTTGGTGCTGCAAATCATGCTCCTTGGGGAGGTTGGATAGTACTTCCAGTAGTAGAAGGCAGAATCTCTTACATTATTGCAACTTTGATAGGAGTTATCGTTACTGCACTTGTAGTTAATATACTTAAAAAACCAGTTCAGCAAAATATTGAAGAAGGTTCAGATGATTTTGATGAATTAGAAATAGATTTTGAATAAATTAATAAAAATTAATGAATGAGGTGATATATATGAAAGTTATTGCAGTTACAGCCTGTCCTTCTGGCGTTGCACACACTTATATGGCAGCAGAGGCATTAGAGAAAGCAGCTAAACAAGAGGGAATAGAAATAAAAGTAGAAACTCAAGGTTCTATTGGAATTGAAAATGAACTAACACAAGAAGATATCATGTCAGCAGATGTTGTCATCTTAACAAAAGACATGGGCATAAAAAACGAGGAGAGATTTAAAGGTAAAACTATTGTTAGAGTAGGTGTTAGCGATGCGATTAAAAAAGCACCTGCACTAATGAAAAAAATAAAGGCCCATATAGAAAGTAAAAAATAGAACAGGTAAATATATAGTTACAGACTGTTGACAAACTTATATTTTTCAATATTTATGAAAATGAAAGCGAATGCTTGAAAGAATTTAGTTTTCGTCCGCATGAGCGTCATTTTCATATATTTTTTAAAATTAAGCACGAGGAGGTTGCTTAACATTTAAAAAATATTTATAAAAAATTATAAAAACCTCAAAATAATTATAAGTTTATGTTATAATTATTTTGAGGTGATGAAATTGAAATATTATACCATAGGAGAATTTGCTAAATTAATTGGTAAAACACAGCAAACTTTAAGAAATTGGGATAAATCAGGGAAATTAAAACCTTCTTTTATTACAGAAGGTGGACACAGAATGTATAGCCAAGAACAATTAAATTCGATTTTAGGTATTAATCCTAAAAAAAGAATAACAGTTGGTTATTGCAGGGTATCAAGCAATAAGCAAAAAGATGATTTAGAAAGACAAATACAATATGTTCGTAAATATATGATTGCAAAAGGATACCAGTTTGAAATAATAACTGATATTGGAAGTGGAATAAATTACAACAAAAAAGGATTAATCAAATTAATTGATATGATTACTAATTCAGAAGTTGATAAGATAGTTATTTTATATAAAGACAGATTAGTTAGCTTTGGCTTTGAATTAATAGAAAACTTATGTAAAAAATATGGTACTACTATAGAAATTATAGATAACACTCCTAAAACTGATGAACAAGAACTTGCCAGTGATATGATACAAATAATAACAGTATTTTCAGCGAAACTTCAAGGGAAAAGAGCAAATAAGGCAAAGAAAATAATTAAGGAGTTAAAAGGAAATGAGCAAATCTATAGCCGGAAATAAAAATATAAGAACATACAAAATGAGAATAAAAGACAAAAAATTCAAATCAAAGGTTATAGATTATATTTACAAGTA
>NZ_FQXO01000154.1 GCF_900129995.1 Caloranaerobacter azorensis DSM 13643
TAATAGTTTACTCAAACTCTAGACTCTTTTTATTTACTAGGCTACGCCTATATTATTTTATCAAAAAAATTTATACTTTCTTAGACAATAAAAAAGCTACTGAATAAACAGTAGCCTTACATCGGTGGTTTTTGATTTAAGAAAAATACAGACAAGGTTCCAGGGCCTGAATGTGCACCGATAGCACATCCAATTATATTCACAACAAATTTTTTACACCCAAATCTCTCTCTTATCATCTCTTCAAGTTTTTTAGCTCCTTCTAAATCATCACCGTGATTTATACCTATAACTTGATTAGATAAATCTACTCCTCTTTCTTCCATTATTTCAATCATTCTCTTTAATACTTTTTTCCTACCTCTAACCTTTTCAATAGGAATTAATTTGCCATCTTCTACGTCTAAAATAGGTTTAATATTTAATAAACTACCTATAAATGCAGCCGTACGACTTACTCTACCACCCCTATATAAATACTCTAAATCATCTACAGTAAAAATATGTTCCATATGCTGTGAATAAAATTTAACTGCATTAACTATTTCTTCTTTTGTCTTACCTTCTTTAGCCATCTGTACAGCTTTATATACCACCAAACCAAATCCAACAGAAGCACACTTTGTATCAATTATCTCTAAATCTAAATCTGGATATTCATCTAACACTTCATTCTTTGCCATTAGAGCCGATTGATATGTACCAGATAAACCGGAGGAAAAAGCTATATAAATTACACTTTCATTTTTCTTTGCATATTCTAAAAAAACTTTTTTAAAAGTGGCTGGAGGAATTTGTGCTGTCTTATATACTTTACCACTTCTCATACCTTTATATAAGTCCATTGGATTGAGAGTTTCTCCATCTAGATATTCTTTATCTTCTAAATAAATTAATATAGGCACTACATGAATGTTATATTCATCTATGATATTTTTTGGTAAATCACAAGCACTATCAGTAATTATTCTAACTGACATTAAATCACTCCCTGTATTTTTAGTTTTATTATATTATATAGCTTTCAAGCTTTAAAGTAGTTTCTTAATTTTACTTCAATTCGTAATATGAAAAATTAAATTCATCTATGCTATACTAAAGCTAAAATAGGATCAAGGAGTGATTGAATCTCTTCGCTACAAGAA
>NZ_FQXO01000049.1 GCF_900129995.1 Caloranaerobacter azorensis DSM 13643
TACAAAACTAATTGTTGAAATTTTTACTTGAGATTTTACTCTTTTATCTTTTAAAGTATTGATTTTTTCTCCTATATCATATACCCTATTAATATAGGTGAATAATTGTTTTAGGTAACTTTTGTTCATCCTATCAGCATCCTTTTTTTAATGTGTTTATGGTAAAACTATTATAAAAAGGATGCTTTTATTTTACAAATTTTTTCTCTATAGTTTCCAGCAAAAATCGGAAAATCTCAAATTTTTAGTGCTTATTCTGAAATTCTTATAAATCAACGGACTATCGCCCTAAAAAATTTTCAAGTGCTAAATTTCTGATAATTTAAGTGTTTCTCTTTTTAATAACAATATGCTAATATTATTAAAAATATATTGTTTTTTTAATTTCATCAGGTTATAAATGATTATAGTAAAATTATTGAACTAAATCGGGGAATTACTTTGCCTAAAGATTACGAAATAATCTCTTACTATAATAGCTCGAGTTTTAATGGAGATGGTATTAGATATCATGTATTTTTATACAAAAAACACTTAACAGATAAAGGATTAATGGATTTTAATAATAAACGAAACAAATATATCGAAAAAGAAATAAATAATATACTTGATAGTATTGAATTAAAAAAAGATAGAATATATAAAACTGATTCTAAAGATAATAGTGTAATATATTTAATTTATATGAAAGATACTAAAAAAATTTATGTAATCGAAAATATAGTATAACTTTAAAACTTTTATCTAATATTAAAAAGAGAGAATCCTTGCATCAGGATTCTCTCTATTCTCTGTTGAAAGTTAATTTCTCTCCATCAAAATCTACTACAATATTATCATCTTTAGAAATATTGCCTTTTAAGATTTCCTCTGATAATTTATCTTCAATCAATTTTGTTATACTTCTCTTAAGTGGTCTTGCTCCATAAGTTGGATCATAACCCTCTTTAGCCAAATATTCTTTAGCTTTTTCTGTAACTTTAATATTTATATTTAAAGCTTTAAGTCTATTTTCTAAATCTTTAACCATTAAATCTACAATCTGCTTAATATGCTCTTTGTTTAATGGATGGAATACAATGACTTCATCTATTCTGTTCAAGAATTCCGGTCTAAACGATTTTCTTAATTCCTCCATAATATTTTCTTTCATTTTTTCATATTCTTCTTTTTCTTGATCTTTTTGAGCTGCAAATCCTAAAGTTTTTTGTTTCTTAATCGTACTTGCTCCCACGTTTGAAGTCATTATAATAACGGTATTTTTAAAATCTACTACTCTACCTTTTGCATCGGTTAATCTACCGTCATCTAAAAGCTGCAATAGAATGTTAAATACATCTGGATGGGCTTTTTCAATCTCATCAAACAATATTACCGAGTAAGGCTTTCTCCTTACTTTTTCAGTTAACTGTCCTCCTTCTTCATATCCCACATATCCTGGAGGTGAACCTACTAGTTTTGATACAGAATGTTTTTCCATATATTCAGACATATCAACCCTAATCATTGCATTTTCATCGCCAAATAGAGCTTCGGCCAATGCTTTAGATAATTCTGTTTTTCCTACTCCTGTAGGACCCAAGAATATGAATGAACCGATTGGTCTATTAGGATCTTTAAGCCCTACTCTAGCTCTCCTTATTGCATTAGATACGGCTTTAACGGCTTGCTCCTGTCCTATTACTCTCTTATGCAATATCTCTTCCATTTTAAGCAATCTTTCAGATTCTTCTTCAGCTAACTTTTTAACCGGTATTCCAGTCCAACTTGAAACTACTTGTGCTATATCTTCATATCCTACTTCTGTTGATTTTGACTGTTTTTCATGTCTCCATTCTTCTTTCTTTCTCTCTAATTCTTCTTTTATTCTCTTCTCTTCATCTCTTAATTTTGCAGCCTTTTCAAAGTTTTGAGTACTTATTGCCTCTTCCTTTTCTTGATATAATTCCTCTAATTTCTTTTCAAGTTCAGTTAAATCTGGAGGAGCAGTAATAGACTGTAATCTAACTTTTGAAGCAGCTTCATCTATCAAATCGATTGCCTTATCTGGTAGGTATCTATCTGTAATATATCTGCTTGATAATTCCGCGGCTGCCTTTATAGCTTCATCTGTTATCTTTACTCTATGATGAGCCTCATATTTATCTCTCAATCCTTCAAGAATTTTGATTGTATCCTCAACTGTAGGCTCTTCTACTAAAATAGGCTGGAACCTTCTTTCTAAAGCCGGATCTTTTTCGATATATTTTCTATATTCATCTAAAGTAGTAGCACCTATAGCCTGTAATTCACCTCTAGCTAAAGCTGGCTTCAAGATATTTGATGCATCTATCGCACCTTCAGCAGCTCCGGCTCCTATGATTGTATGCATCTCATCTATAAATAAAATTATATCTCCTGATCTTCTTATTTCTTCCATTACTTTTTTAAGTCTATCTTCAAACTCTCCTCTATATTTAGCCCCAGCAACCATTGATGCTAAATCTAATGTTACAACTTTTTTATTTTTCAATATTTCTGGCACATTACCTTCTACTATTTTCTGTGCTAATCCCTCTGCAATAGCTGTCTTTCCTACTCCCGGCTCTCCAATTAAGCATGGATTATTTTTCGTTCTTCTACTCAATACTTGTATAACTCTTTCTATCTCTTTGCTACGCCCTATAACCGGATCTAATTTCCCTTCTTGTGCCAATCTAGTTAAATCTCTACCAAATTTATCTAATGTAGGAGTCTTCATATTACCTCTACGATTTCCTTTTTGGCCACGCCTATTAAATGAACTATCCAACATACCAAGTATTTCTTTTCTAGCCTTTGATAAATCCATCCCTAATCCTTTCAATATAGTCGCTGCTACTCCTTCTCCTTCTCTAATCAATCCTAATAATATGTGTTCTGTACCTATATAGTTATGTCCTAAATTTTTTGCTTCTATAAGACTTAATTCAAAAACTCTCTTTGTCCTAGGGGTAAATCCTAATAATTCCCCTGCTTCATTTCCATATCCAATTAGATTAATTACCTGTTGTCTGACTTTATTTAAATCAACGCCTGAATTTATCAATACCTTAGCTGCAACTCCTTCTCCTTCTTTTAGCAATCCAAGGAGTAAATGTTCTGTACCTACATAATTATGTCCAAGCTGTTTAGCTTCTTCTTGAGCAAATAGAATTACTTTTTGTGCTCTTTCTGTAAATCTTCCAAACATAGCCATACTATACACCTCCTACTATTTTAAGTATTCTCTAATCATTTCGGCTCTTTTTATATCTCTTTCTCTTGCATTCAATCCTCTACCTGAATATTTTTGAATACTAGCCGGTTGTGATAATATCATCAAGTTATTGATTTTTTCTAAATCTATATCATTAATAATACCCATTTCTATACCCATTCTTACATCTGATAATAATTTCATAGATTCTTTTGATGTTATTATTCTTGAATTCTTTAATATTCCCAAAGATCTATATATTCTATCTTCTACTTCTATTCTCTTTAAATTCATTAATCTCTGCCTTGATTCTTTTTCGTGATCAATAATTTGAAGTACAATTTTTTTAAGCTTTTCTATAATCTCCTCTTCTGTTTCACCCAATGTTGTCTGATTAGAAATTTGGAACAAATTACCTAATGCATCGGTTCCTTCGCCATATAATCCTCTTACAGTAAGGCCTACTTGAGTTACAGCCTGAAGAACTTTATTTATATGTCCAGTCATTACTAAACTAGGAAGATGAAGCATAACCGAAGCTCTCATCCCAGTTCCTACATTAGTAGGACATGAAGTTAAATACCCCAATTTTTCATCAAAAGCATATTTTACATTTTCTTCTATAATATCGTCTATTTTACTGCACAAATCCCAACCTTCTTCTAATTCTAACCCCGGAAGTAAAACTTGTATTCTTATATGATCCTCTTCATTTATCATAACCGTTACCTTTTCATCTTTTCTCAATAAAAATGCACTCTTTTCAGGGTTAGAAATCAATCCCGGACTAATAATATGTTTTTCCACAAAAACTTGCCTATCCAAAGGCGAAATCTCTTTAGTCCTAAAAAAATCAAATTCTCTCGATAAAATTGTATTTCCTTCAATTATCGAATCTCTTACTCTATTTATTACTTCATTAGCACTTTCTATAGTCATAATCTCTGGAAACAAGAAATCTTCTATGTTACGCGCCAATCTAATTCTAGTGCTAACCACTATATCTTTTGGTTTATTATTCCCTTTTAACCATTTAACCATCCCTGTCACCTCCTACTCTGTATCTATTTGAGCTTGAAGTTCTTTAATCTGATCTCTTATTTTAGCTGCCTTTTCATATTCTTCATTTCGTACTGCAAGTTCTAACTGTTTTTTAAGTCTACTAATTTCTTTTTTAATTCTTATCATCCCACCAGCTCTTCTAGGAACTTTACCTACATGATTTTCATGTCCATGTATTCTTCTAAATAGAGGTATTAATTTCTCCCTAAATGAGTTATAACAATTGCTGCATCCGAATTTGCCTATCTGTCTAAACCTGCTATAAGTTAAACCGCATTTTTCGCATTTTACACTTGTAATATAATCCATTTCAAAAGGACTTCCCTGTGTGCTATCTAAATCTAGAAGCCCTGCTAAAAAATTGTGTATTGAGAAAGATGCATCAAAATCAAACTCTTTATGATTTTTAGCACATTCCTCACATAAGTGAAGTTCTGTCACATCACCATTTATAATTTTTGTAAAATGCATAGTCGCTTCTCTTTTTCCGCAATCATCACAAAGCATGAAAACCCCTCCTTTTCTCATTATTCTACTAACATAAGAAGCATATCTTTAAGTATGCTCGCTCTCAATTCATTCTTAAACTTCGGTACAATTCCTAAAGCCCTATCGCTTAAAGCAGATTTCATCAAATCAGCTTCTCTTTTTGTTATAAATCCCTTTTCGACAAATGTATCTATCAAACTATAAGCCCTCATTTTAGTAATAGAATCACCTATAGTATTTACTATAAGATCTCTGATATAACTATCATTATTAATATTTAATCTGACTATTTTAATATACCCACCGCCACCCCGTTTACTTTCTATATAATATCCTTTATCTTGAGTAAATCTCGTTGCTAGAACATAATTTATTTGAGATGGAGCGCAGTTAAAATATTGGGCTAATTCGTTTCTCTGTATTTCGATAGCTTCATTTTCCGTTTCTTCTAGAAGTCTTTTGATGAATTCTTCTATAATGTCGCTTAACCTTGACATTATACCACCTCTTTGACTTTGACTTTCTTTGTCCTTCACTGATATTCTACTATTTTAATTCCATATATTTCAACATTAGTATTGTCTTTTTTTTATTTATATATCAGAATTATCATTTATTATTTTAATTTATATAATAATTTCTAAATATTACTTGATTTTTTTCAAAATTAGAGGCCAATCTAACTGATTGACCTCAGTTTTTTTAATATTTAGTTATATCCTCGATACGATTTACAGCTTTATTTTGTTCTTCAAAACCTGCCCATCCAAATGTTGTAGACATCCACTCTCCATAAGCAGTTTTATCTATAAGCATTGATTCTACTTCATCATCTTTTTTATGCATATCTATTTTCTTCTGATATTCTAAACTCAAGTTTTTATTGTAATCTCTATTTGTATTCATCTAATCTCCTTTCTTTTTATGAGCTATTAATTTATATTTTTCTCCCATATGATCTCCTTTGGGCAAAATCTCAAACCCTTTATTTTCTAAAGTTTCTCTAATAAACCCTGACTTAAAAGCATCACTATTATCCATAGTTATTACTAATTCATCATTCTCATCAATTTTTTTAATAGTATCGAGTATTTTTGTAATACCTTTTAAATCTGATCCTCTATCAAAATTTATATAATAATCAACCAAATCATATCCTCCTTAATAAATATCAAACTGCTTATTAAAACTAGCCTTATATTAATATTTTTTGTATAGAAAAATCATTTATACTACAATATATTTAGAAAAAACACCCGCTTTATACGGGTGTTTTAATTTTATTCTAAAATTTCTATTTTTTTATAATTAATATCAAAATTTTGTTTTTTTATTCTTGTGAAGCTTTAGCCTCTTCAATTATTTTTTCGCTTAAATGAGGCGGTACTTCTTCATATCTAGCAAATTCCATTTTAAAACTAGCTCTTGCTTGAGTCATAGATTTTAAATCTATTGCATATTTAAACATTTCTGCCTGTGGAACTTCTGCTATTACTAATTGTGTACCATCCTTTTGTGGTTCCATACCTAAAATCCTGCCTCTTCTCTTATTAAGATCTCCCATAATATCTCCCATATATTCTTCTGGTACAAGTACTTCAACTCTCATAATTGGTTCTAATAGAACTGGATTTGCTGCTTTAATACCCTTTTTGAATGCTATTGCTGTAGCCATTTTAAAAGCCATCTCTGATGAGTCTACAGTATGATAAGAGCCGTCATAAAGTGTTGCTTTAATATTAACTACAGGATAGCCGGCTAAAACACCAGATTCAATACATTCTTTAAGCCCTTTTTCAACTGCTGGTATATATTGCTTTGGCACAGCCCCACCAAAAATCTCTTCATTAAATTCAAATTCTTCTTGACTCGGTTCAAATCTAATAAATACATGCCCATACTGACCATGACCGCCAGTTTGTTTTTTATGTTTACCTTCAGCTTCTGCTCTTCCTTTTATAGTTTCTCTATATGGAACTTTTGGATCCTTTAATTCAACTTCAACACCAAATTTATCTTTAAGCTTATTTATTATAACACTTAGATGCATATCTCCTTGCCCACCTAAAAGCGTTTGTTTCGTTTCTTTGTTATAAAAAACTTTAAAAGTAGGGTCTTCTTCAGTCAATCTATGTAAACCAGAACTCATCTTATCTTCATCGCCTTGAGATTTAGGCTCAACAGCTAAATACAATAAAGGTTCTGGAAACTCTATGCCCGGATATTTTATAGGACTATCTTTGCTACATAATGTATCACCTGTATAAGTATTATTCAATTTAGCAACAGCGCCAATATCTCCTGCTACTAATTTATTTACTTCTATTTGTTCCTTACCTCTTAATATAAATATATTGCCCATTTTAAATCTAGTATCTTGTGTAGCATTAAGTACTTCATCATCTTTATGAATTTCCCCAGATAAAACCTTGAATAATGAAATTTTTCCAACATAAGGGTCCGCAATCGTCTTAAATACCAATGCTGAAAACGGTTCACTAATGTCTAATTTTCTTTCAATTGTCTCTCCAGTACTAGGATCAATACCTGTATTTACTTCAACTTCATTAGGTGATGGCAAATAATCCCAAATCATATCCATTAAGGTCTGAACACCTATATTTTTTACAGCCGAACCACACAAAATAGGTATTAAATCCCCATTTAAAACTCCAGTCCTTAACCCTCTATGTATTTCTTCATCAGTAAATTCTTCCCCTTCAAAATATTTCTCTAATAACGCTTCATCACTTTCAGCCACAGATTCAATTAGCATTTCTCTTAAAGGTTGTATTTTATCTTCAAGTCCCTCAGGGACATTAACATCGAAACATTTTATTGCATTTTCATCATATTGTCGAGCTTTCATATCAACTATATTTATAAGACCTTTAAAATCTTCTTTTTCTCCTAAAGGTATTTCAAAAGGTACTACTGCTTTCCCAAATTTCTCTCTCAATTGATTAATTACTTTATCAAAATTAGCGTTTTCCTTATCCATCTTATTAATAAATATAAAAGCAGGTTTTTTAGACTCTCTAATATACTTCCATGCCTTTTCCGTTCCAACTTCAATCCCCGATGATGCATCGACTAATATAACTGCGCCCCCAGCAACAGCCAAAGCACTCTTAACTTCTCCCACAAAATCAAAATATCCCGGAGTATCTAGTACATTTAATTTGTGTCCTTTCCATTCTATAGGTATTAAAGATGTGTTAATAGAAATTTGTCTATCTTTTTCTTCTTTATCAAAGTCGGATACAGTACTACCATCTTCTATACGTCCTATTCTCTTAATAACTCCTGTTGTAAAAAGCATCGCTTCGGTCAAAGTTGTTTTTCCGCTTCCTCCATGCCCTAACAAAGCAATATTTCTAATTTTGTCGGTCCCATACACATTCATACCATTTTCCCCCTCAAACTTCTGTTTTTTTAATTTTCCGATTGTTAATAATATTCTACGATGCACAATAAAATCCTTTTTAATTATTAACTTTTTTCTAATTCACACAAAATTATGTTCTCTATTTTTTTTATATTTTTAATTTAAAATAAAAATCTCGTTCTATTAAAAATATGTCCAATAGTATCATTTATATGCCTATTTTTAATTAAAAATTTCATATTAATTCCAAAATAATTTTTAATCAATTTTAACATCAAAGATTTTATCTGCTTTATATGTTATAATTAGAATTGATAGAATTTTAAATCTTTTTTGGGGAGGGTGCTGGAAATGACTTTAACTTTTAGAGAGGAATTAAAAGACTTACAGGCTTATAAACCGGGAAAACCTATTGACGATGTAAAAAAGGAATATGGTATAGAAAAAGTAGTTAAATTAGCATCTAATGAAAATCCACTAGGTTCTTCTCCTAAAGCAATAGAAGCAGTTAAAAAAGCTGCCGAAAATTTAGCTATATATCCAGATGGAAATGCTACTATGCTAAAAAATGCACTTGCAAAAAAAACAGGACTTAAAACAACTCAAATTTTACCGAGCAGCGGTTCAGATGAAATGATTGATATTATCGCAAAAACTTTCATAAATAAAAATGATGAAGTTATAATGGCTGACTTGACTTTCCCTAGATATATAACCACAACCAAGATGATGGGTGGAAAGCCTGTAATAGTACCTCTTAAAAATTGGACTTATGATCTAGAAGGCATGAAAAAAGCAATAACAGATAAAACAAAATTAATTTGGTTATGTAATCCAAACAATCCTACAGGTACGATGTTTACTGAAGATGAATTACTTGATTTTCTAAAAAGTGTACCTAATAACATAGTTGTGGTATATGATGAAGCCTATAATGAATACGTAACAAGAAAAGATTACCCAAAAAATAGTATTAAATTCCTTAAAGATTATTCTAATTTGATTATTTTGAGAACGTTTTCAAAGATATATGGGCTGGCAGCTTTAAGAATCGGATACGCTCTTGCTAGTGAAGAAATAATACATAATATGAATAAGATTAGAGGACCATTTAATGTAAATAAATTAGCTCAAGCGGCTGCAATAGCAGCTCTCGAAGATGAGGATTTTATCAAAAAAACATATGAATTAAATAAGCAGGGAAAAGAATATCTATATAAAGAATTTAAAAATTTAGGATTAGAATATGCTCCATCCGAAACAAATCACATCTTTGTTAATGTTAAGCGTGATGCCAATGAAGTTTTCATAGAACTTCAAAAAAGAGGTATGATAATTAGGCCTATTAAAGATACATGGGTAAGAATAACTATAGGCACTCCTGAACAAAACGAATTATTAATAAAACTTTTAAAGGAAGTTATATAACTTAAGCCATTACCTTTGGTAATGGCTTAAGTTTAATGTTGACGTGGTTTGTCTTGAAATATCATTTTAGTCGGAGTCCTATATCACTAACTCTGTAAATTCATCTATAGATTCTAACATTTGTTTTCCTAACTTAACAACTCTATCATCTTTGTTCTCTAATCCCCATATCAAGTCAGCTAACCCCATCTTTATGCAGGTTATTTTAATTTGAAGTTTCATTTCTTTAATATCATTTAATCCATATCCTCTAAAAAATGCTTCTTTTCCCCTAGGTGATTGTGGAAAGTAACGTTCAAGAAGTATTGTAAAATTATCCGCTGGTATTCCCCAAAGCATATTCTCAAAATCTATCATTCCAATGAATTCTCCATGCTTATTAATCAACCAATTGTTAGGAGTCGAATCCCAACTAATAGGGACAGGATAAGTACCTTTAAATATATCTACATTTTCAATTGCCCACTCTGCTAAAAAAGACTCCTTAGAATTAAAGCAATTTAGATTTTTACCTTTTTCATATAAATCTATAAGTGATTTTTTTATATAGTAAACAGGGTCAGTATGATAAAATATCTCAATTGGGTTCCCATTGCAGTCTGGCCTTCCAAAATAGTTACCTTTAAATTTTGTATGTAATAGTTTAGTAAGTTCCCCAGCTTTATAATATGCCTTTTCTTCCTGTTTTCGAGACAGATTTGCTTCCCTCATTGTTATACCATCTAAAGATGTTATCAAAATTCCTTGCCAATCGTCTCCTTCAAAGCTTTCAATCAATTCTGGAGCATAGGGTAAAATCTCTGGAATCCAATTTCTATAAGCAAAAACCTCTGGATGCCATCTACTTTTCCTTGAATGAGTTTTTACATAGTAACATCTTTGACTTGATAAGCTTCTAATTTTCCATACACCTGTTCTTTTACTTCCTTCTCTGTAATTCATTAAAATTTCATATTCCCCAATATTCTTTATAATTCTTTTATGCAACTCATTAGGTTGTATCAACTTTATTATCCCCCTTGTAAGATATAATTGTAATACTTTTCACCTAATCGGGTTATCAAAACCCGAACATTCGATGTATATATCAATTTTCATTTTCATGATATATACATCATATAGCAGTCCCTATCTTACTGCTAATATTTATTTAAGAGAATAACCTCTAAAGGGTTTCAAGCAACAGGCTAATTTATATATAATCATTCTTGGAAAAGTGATATTGATGTACTCCCCCTTGGGAAGCCTGTCGGCTGATACCCTTAATTAAGCGAATCGTTCCATTCCTTGAATGTATATAATTTGGCTGGTTGAGACCTTTAGGGTATTCTCTTTTCACATGCAAGGTTATATCTTCAAGGCTAATGGATGGATTCACTCTTACCATATAGAAAGTGAGGTTATTTACATGGAAAACAAAATTATTGTAGGTATCGACGTTGCAAAGAAATTTAGCTACTACTCAATTATTACACCAAACGGAAAGCAATACGGTAAGCCTTTTAAAGCTCATAACACTCTTGAAGGATTAGAAAAAGTTTCAAAAAAAGCTGAAAGAAGTAGAGAAAGAGCTCAATGTCCCATGTGTGTTGGTCATGGAATCAACTGGACATTACTCGAGCATACTTTTCCACTTCTTTCACAATTCTAACTTTGAAGTTTGTATAGTAAATCCTATACAAACTAATTCTATCAAAAATATCAAAGTTAGAAAAGTGAAAAATGATAAAGTAGATGCATACCGTATTGCAATTCTTTACAAATTAGGAGAAATCAAACCTACAAAACCTCCATCAGCTAAATATCCTTTGCCGTCAATACATTAAATTAGTTGATGACTGTACAATGTATAAAAACAATTTAATTTCTTTAATAGACCAGGTTTTTCCTGGATACAATACTGCTTTTTCAAATATCACATCTAAAGCATCATTATATATACTTAAGAATTATCCATCAGCAGAAAAACTTTTAAATGCTGATAAAGGTACTTTAATAACTACTTTAGCTACTTTATCTAGGAAAAGTTTAAAATGGGCTAAAACTAAATACAACGCTTTAATAGATGTAGCAAAATCAGCTTTAAAAATTGGCTGCGCCCCTAAAAGTAGTGAAATTGTAATAAAATCAATGATAACCATATTAAAAACACTTATAGAACAAAAATCTATGATAGAAAAAGAAATAAAAGCTATCGCTGAAAATATAGAAGAAGTAAAACTACTAATAGGAATTATATCAGCAGCCATATTTATTTCAGAAATACGTGACTTTAACAATTTCAAAAATGCTAGAAAATTAGTAGCATTTTGCGGGATAGACCCTGCTGTAGTAGAATCAGGTAAATTCAAAGGAAACAAAGTAAAGATGTCTAAACGTGGTTCAGGATATCTACGTAGAGTATTATTTATGATAGCTCTAGCTTCAATAAGGAAGAATCGTAATAGTCAATACATAAACCCAATATTATATAACTACTACAGCATAAAGATAAAATCTAAGCCCAAAAAAGTAGCTTTAGTAGCTCTAATGCATAAAATAGTCAATTATATTTTTGCAGTATTAAGAGATAAGAAACCTTTCAGGATAATTACACTTGAAGAACACAACAAGCTATACAGACAAAGTAAATTAAAATTATCATTAGTTTCTTAATGAAAGAATACGAAAATTTATTACAAATTTTAAGTCTATGTTCGTGTTTTTCATAGGCTTAGTTTGTTATACCCTTTTTCAAGGTTCGAAAATTTTAAATTAACTCTTGACTTTTATTAGCTAGTCTTCGTAAAATTCCATTTATAGTTATTAATTCATTAGACATAGATATATCAATATGTATCATCATACACTCATGTTACGTTAGTAGCTTTGTTCCCCGATAATATTTCCAACGTTAATAAACTAATTACTAAATAAGCCATCTAGGACTGTAAATTGATTTCTGGGTTTCCTAGATGGCTTATTTTTAACCGCATTTAGAATATCCGCAACTTCTACAAACCATACATCCACCTTCATGTTCTACTTTACTTCCGCATTCAGGGCATCTGCCGCTATTATCTTCAAAACTAACTGATATTTCTTCGATTGAAGAATCTATTTTATCTTTTTCTTCAACTCCATGCTCTATTTCTAAAGCAATATCGTTTACTGCTTGATCTTTAACCTCAACATAAGTATTCATTACTCTTTCTAATGCCTTACCTATAGCATCAGGGCAAGAAAGTACTTTAATATCTTTATTTGTAGCTCTTTGTCTTAATGTTGAATGACATCTTATTCCCTTTAACTGCTCAATAATTGATTTTACATCTAAACCTGCTCTTAATGCTATAGATATAAGTCTACTTGTCGCTTCACTTTGACTTGGGCATCCTCCTGCCCTTCCAAGATTAGTGAAGACTTCACAAATACCTTTATCATCATAATTAACTGTAATATATAAATTACCGCATCCTATTTTTACCTTTTCAGTAATGCCTCTTGTAATCTCTGGTCTCATTCTAGGCTTTATCTTCATTTCTTTTTGTTCTTTTTTATTTTCATCTTTACCTTTTGCAGTACTTAAGACTTGATTATCTCTACTACCATCTCTATATATTGTTACACCTTTGCATCCTAATTTATATGCTAAAATATATACTTCTTTTACATCTTCTTTTGTTGCCTCATTTCTAAAATTAACTGTTTTAGATACCGCATTGTCTACATGGTTTTGGAATGCAGCCTGCATTTTAACATGCCATAACGGCGATATATCATGAGCAGTTACGAAAACCCTCTTTATGTCTTCAGGTATACCATCTATGTGGGCTAAAGAACCTTCTTCGGCTATTCTTTCCATAAGTTCTTCCGAATAGAAGCCTCTTTCCTTTGCAATCTTCTTAAATAAAGGATGTACTTCTATTAACTTATCATTATCCATTACATTTCTAATATAGGATACAGCAAATAAAGGTTCAATTCCACTACTAGTACCAGCAATAATACTTATAGTTCCAGTTGGAGCTATAGTAGTTCTTGTGGCATTTCTGATTTTTATACCTTTTTCTACATAAATACTTTTATCATATGCTGGGAAAACTCCTCTTAACTTGGCTAATTCAATAGATTTTTTAATAGCTCTTTCATTAATAAATTTCATTAAATTATCAGCTAAATCTACAGCTTCTTGTGAATTATAAGGAATTCCTAAATAAATTAAAAGGTCTGCAAAGCCCATTACTCCTAATCCAATTTTTCTAGTACTTTTAGTCATTTTTTCTATTTCTGGTAATGGATATTTATTAACATCTATAACATTATCTAAGAAATGAACGGCCTTATCTACTATATCCCCTAACTTCTCATAATCAATTTCATATCCATTTGATCCTTCTTTAATCATTTTGGATAAGTTAATAGAACCTAAATTGCATGATTCATAAGGAAGTAATGGCTGCTCACCACAGTTGTGTACTACAACTCCATTCCCAATTAAAGAGTGAGTAATCTCTTCAGATATATCATAAACGTCTATTTCCTCATAATCTTTTTTTATTTCCTTTACAGTAGTAATAAATTTCGTTTCTTTTCTAAATTGTATATCTATCTTTTCTAATTTATCATTTTTCGCCTGATGTATTAAAATACCAACAACCTCTCTAAACCTACATATATCATTTCCAGTTATAATAAGCTCGAAATAAGATTTACTTTCATATACTCTATTTTCACCATCTTTTGTTTTATATGTGAACTTTGTAGTTTCTTTTTTAGTCCTATTATATATGTTTGAAAAAATACCAAAATTCAAAAGTATTAATTGAACATCTCTTAAGAGTTCTTTAGAACTTGATGTTAATCTTATATCTCTATGATTATCGTCTATATAATTTACCGTTCCATCTGAACTGAATAATCCATTTAAATATGCTGCAACTGTTTTTTCAGATGCTGTAAAAATTGATTTTATAACTCTTTTTTCATATGCTCGCTTTGGTTCTAATCCAAATGACTTAACAAGATTAACAAAATCATTTCTTTTAAACAATAATTGCCAAGTTCCGTTTTCTCTCTTATTGATTATTCCTTTTCCTGCACCTTTACTTTCAGCTATCTTCTGCATTCTTTCCATAATATATCTTTCTTCTTCTGCAAAAACCATCCCTATTGTTTTTCCATCAGAAGTCAACCAGCCATCGCCAGTAACCCAGCCAAGAAATAACCCTAAATCTTCGCCAATTTGATCTACATCTGACCAATATCCCTTTCCTGATTGAACTAAAACCTCATCATCAATTTCAAGGGCCTCTGCTTCTTTCCAGCCTTTTGTAGTAAGAATTTTATGTTCAGGAGTAACTTTCAAAACCTGTCCACTGGATAATTCTATTGAAATCGTCTTTTTAATACCTGTTTTAAATACTTTCGCTTTCCTTAATGTTACTCCATTTTGATAATACTCTCTTCCATTACGTTTTACTTTTTCTTTTATAACTCTATCATCAGTAACTATCTCTATTTCCTCATCTTTATAATTATCATATAATTCTTTAATCTTTATTAATCCATATCTAGTAGATATTAAAGTATCTGGGTGAAAACACGGATTTGTACTTTCAATTTCTCCTAAACCAGGAGTTGGATTAAATTTGTTTAATCTGTCTAAGAAAACTATTCCCGGTTCTCCATTAGTCCATGCCATTTCAATTATTTTATTAAAAACATCCCTAGCATTAAGTTTTCCTTTAACAGTTTTAGTATTTGGGTCTATAAGTTCATAATCTTCTCCTTTTTCAACTGCTTCCATAAATTTTTCTGTTATACCTACACTAATATTGAAATTAGTAATTTCATTGTTATCCTTTTTACATTCTATAAATTCTAATATATCAGGATGATCTACTCTAAGAATACCCATATTAGCTCCTCTTCTTGTACCACCCTGCTTAACCGCTTCTGTAGCTGAATTAAAAACTTTCATAAAACTAACAGGGCCTGATGCAACGCCACCTGTCGATCTAACAGTAGAACCTCTTGCTCTCAATCTTGAAAAACTAAAACCTGTTCCTCCACCAGATTTATGTATTAAAGCTGCATTTTTAATAGCATCAAAAATCCCTTCCATTGAATCTTCTACAGGTAAAACAAAACATGCTGAAAGCTGTCCCAACTCCTTTCCAGCATTCATTAATGTTGGTGAGTTTGGTAAAAATTCAAGATTTACCATCATATCATAAAATTCTTTTTCTGTTTTTTGCACATCACTATCTTTATTGTATAATAAATCGGCTTTTGCTATATGATGCGCTACCCTTTTAAACATTTCATCTGGAGTTTCAATAACATTACCTTCTAAATCTTTGGTAAGATACCTCTTCTCAAGTACTTTCAATGCATTATCCGTAAGATTCATTAAAGCACCTCCGAAACTATATGTAGTATATATTGTATCTTTTGCTACAATATATTGTAGCATTATATAGTTTTAGTGTAAAGTTAAATATTTATTTCACAAAGAAAGGCTAGAACTATTCTAGCCTTTTATTGAATAACTGAATTATCTATATCTTTTTCAAAACCATCCTCTGTATACCTGTTACCCGCATTCCAAAATATCCATTCTTCAAGTCCTGCATCATACACTGCCTTTATTTGAGCTTTAATCTGTTCAGGACCATAGTTAATATAGTGTTTCCCATAAAGCTTTCTCAACCAAGTTGCAGAAAAATCTTGTAACCAAGGTCTTATAATAGCCTTTGGTTCTTCTGTTTTTATATTATCTATTCTTGCCTTAGCTCTAGATAAACTTGTATAAACTATCTTATAAGGTTGAGAATCTGGATAAGCAATACCGTAAGAACCCAAAGCATAATGAGACGGATAAACCATTGGACATAATATATCTGTACTTGTTGCTAAAGTTTCTAAATGTTGCCCTATTCTCATATCATCTTTTACTGTTGTAACTAATCCAAAAATATCTGCAGAAACATATACCCCTTTAGGTTCTAATCTTTCTCTTGCATATTTTAAGAATTCAGCAATTACCTCAGCTTTTGTCTTACCAATACTTTCTTCTCCATAATCTATAATAGATCTGTTACCATCAGTAGGAAACCTAACGTAATCAAATTGTATTTCCTTAAATCCCATTAAAGCCGCTTCTTCAGCTATCCTTATAGGATATTCCCAAGCTTCACGATTATACGGATTTAACCATGCATTTCCACTATTATCTCTCCACACCTTACCGTCTTTAGTCTTTATAGCTAAATCTGGTCTCTTTGTACCAGCAAGTCTATCTTTAAAAGTAACAATTCTTGCAATTGGATAAATATTATTTTCTCTCAATATTTCCATTTTCTCATAAAAATTATCTACCTTAGCATGCTTGTCTGCTCCAATTTCATTAACCATATCTACATTAGATTTATAAGTTAAACGTCCTAAATCATCTTTTATATCTATAACCATTGCATTCAATTCCGTTGTTTTTACTAAATCTAAAAGTTTATAAAATCTTTTATTATAAGCCAAAGTATTACCTGTTAAATATATTCCCTTTACTTTGATTTTTTCTTTATATACTCCCCAATTTGTTGCAGGTTGAACTAAGTAATTTACATATTCTAATTCTGAATTAGTATACATTTTTTTAGTATCAGGTTTTCTACTATCAGCATAATCAATAGAATTAATTTTAAAGAAAAACACAGCAAAAAACATTAATACAATTGTTATTGATAATAATGACTTTTTTCTTACTACCATCCTTTTCACCTTTCCTATTTTATTTACATTCATGTATTCAAAATAAAGGAGTCTACTGACTCCTCAACAGTATCTCTAATATATCTTTCACTGTTTCTTCTGCATATTCTCCTTTTCTATATTTCCTCATAGCAACTATAATATTAGGCTGATTTCCTTTAGATATAATATTTTTTATTTTTTTCGGATGTTCAACAAAACTGCCAAGCTCTTTAAATTTCTCATCAAAAAATACAAAAGTAGGTATTTTTATTCTATCTTCTTCACTATACTTAATAAAAAAATCTTCATTACCATTCTTCTCTACTATCGAAATATCAATATTGTTATTGTATTCTTTCATTTTTGCTAAAACGGGTACATTTATCATACAATCTGGACACCAAATTTCAGCACAAACAAGGACTTTTATTTTTTTATCAATAATTTTTATTTTATTTATTAACTCATCACTTAATCTTATTTTATTTAGAATTTCTAATACTTTCTCTTTATAAGTATCCTTATCCTTATTCACAAATTCATCAAATGAAACACCTTTGTCATAGAGACAACTTATATCCATCTATATACCCCCACCCTATATAATTAAACAAAAATATAATATTAATTTTAAACTTTTCAATAAAACCATTATTACTAAATCTTATTTAATGATATACAAAATTATAATATATATTTTAATTAATTACAACTTGTATTAAGTGGCAGACTTTCTCAAAAAAATAAAAAAATCCGGCAACGACCTACTCTCCCAGGCGGTCTCCCGCCAAGTACCATCGGCGCTGGAGGGCTTAACTTCTGTGTTCGGAATGGGAACAGGTGTGACCCCTCCGCCATTGTCACCGGATTTACAATCTTCGATTGAATTTAAAATGCAAAATGTAAAATTTAAAATAAATTAATTTTACATTTTCAATTTTTAATTTTACATTCAAAGTACAAACAAAGTTTGTACTTTGAAAACTGCACAGCGTTTTTTCTGGTCAAGCCCTCGACCTATTAGTACCTGTCAGCTAAAGGCATTACTGCCCTTACACCTCA
>NZ_FQXO01000087.1 GCF_900129995.1 Caloranaerobacter azorensis DSM 13643
AATTGTTTCTATAATAGGAAGTTCGGTATCAACTTCGATTTTTCTATATGATTTGCTTATTGGTTTATTAGTTCTAGGTTTTATAGGATTTTTAAAATATGGGATTAGAAGATAAGTTATTAAAACATAAAGAATTCTGATAGTATTTGTTAAGTTAATAATTAAAGATTTCATTTTTGGTTTGTCTCTCCTTTCTTTTGTATTTCTTTTATATTTTTGGTGCTACTTAAAGTATATCCAAAGAGGGGGGAGACAACCAAACCTATATATTATTCAAATTTCAATGTTTGGGTGTCGAATTTGCTCTAAACTTTTGACACTACGTAGGAAACGGTAGGAGGGAGTTTATGAGTAAAGTAGTTGCATTGACAGGGGCTGGTATATCTAAAGCTAGTGATATACCTACTTTTGAGGAATTAGGAGATTTAAGACAGAAATTAAGTAGGAGTTATTTTGAAAATTATCCTATTAAGTTTTATGAGATACTTAAGAAATTTAAAGATACTGTAAGAATTGCAAAACCTAATGAAGCACATATAGCTTTAGCTAAATATGATATTCCGGTAATAACTATGAATATAGATTCACTTCATAAAAAAGCAGGAAGTAAAGATGTATTAGAGATTCACGGAAATCTTGAGACGGTTTTCTGTAATAAATGTAATAGAGAATATGATTTTGATGTTATTTATGATTCGATTTATTGTAAGAATTGCAAGAGTATACTAAATCCTAATGTAGTATTATATGGAGATATGATTCCGAATTATTTTACTGCTATTGATATTATCAGTTCAGCCGATATATTGCTAGTCGTAGGTACTTCATTTTATACTTCGACTTCAAGCGATTTAGTTTATAGAGCAAAAAGTTTAGGGATAAAGGTGAAAATAATAAATGAGAGAGCAGAAGAATTGGTGCCGGAATTTTTGGAGAAAGTTATGAGAAAGGATTGAAGTGTGAATGTGCTTTTATAATCTACTATTATAAAATCCTATTTTTTTATTTTTACACATTAGTGTTCAATAAATAAGAAATATTTCCACTGACTTTTAAACTATAAGATATTCTAAATCTATTGATAATAAAAAATACAATATGGAATATTACACCAATAGATACAACTAAAGATTTCCTGAAAAGAAATGTTTTGGATATGAGCTAGACATTCGTAACAATTAGGTGGTGAAAGTCTACTGTGGGGTTGATCGTGTGAACTACTAGCCAAGGGCAACGGTGATATAACAAAACAAAGCCTAAAACGATCCGAAGGCTTATGCAGTGAATGTGGCGTATATATAGGAGGAGAGTGGTTGTGCTTATCCCGGAAGGTTTCAAGGGTACGCCATTTAGATGAACTTTCAAATAACAACCTGATATTTATTAATAATAAAAAATTTTTGCTGATAAAATATTACTTCTATACTCCATGCATTTTCCCAAAAAAGATATTACTGTATTTATCATATTAGATGTTATTTCAAGTTTTGATGTTTTTTATCGTATAGCTTTATTGGAACTGATCAAAGTTCTTCAAAAGGAATTATGGCCATTATAAGTCAGTAAAAAATATTAAAGATACGCTTTTTAAAAATGCATCTATAATTATTTAAATATTGATTTAATGTTTGTTTCATTGTACTAATCATATCAAACGCCTTCTAGGGTATTGGTTTTGTTTAGATTAGTATTCCTAGGATTCAGGTATTTGATTTTTCTATTTTATGGAAAGCAACAATTTGTTTTTTGTAAATAGGTTAAAGTACAATAATGATAAAATGGGCGATAAGGGCAAATATTTAAGGGGGAGAGAACAGGATGGATAAGCAAGAAATATTTTTAGCAAAAGATGAGGATATAATAAAAGAGCAAAAATTTGCTTATTCAACTTTAATGCCTTTTATTAAAAGTAAATTTAAAATAACAAATAAAAGAATACTTGGTAGTGTTCCAAATTTGTTTTGGTTAATTCTATTAGGAAGTAATGATGTTACATATCCTATAAAAAATATAGCTGGTGTTAGAATAGACAACAAATTTAATATCAAGAAAATTATTATAGGTATTATACTGGCATTGTTTGGTTTAAATACATTTAGTGATACTTTTTTTGGTGGGCTTGTTTTAATTTTATTGGGTATAATGAGTATAATTGAAGGAATTCAATGCCTTATTGTAATTCAGAGTACTGGCGGTTCATCAATTAATTATAAAATAGCACCTTATGAGAAAAATAAAGCACAAGAATTTATTAATAAATTAAATATGATTATTGCTGAAACAATTTAGTCTTTTGAATTAAAAAACTTATCGCCCATTTAGTATTCTAGCTTAAAAAGGTAGTGAGCTGTTTAGATTGGAGATAAAACCATAACAGTAGAGAAGCCTAAATAAAAAGGGTTCTTTAGTTTTTTAGCAATAGTTGGGGGCGTAGTTCTTTAGAACATTCAACTTTATTTATATAGACCAGCTAATAAAAGTCAAGAGTTAATTTAAAATTTTTTGAACCTTGAAAAAGAGTATAACAAACTAAGCCTATGAAAAACATGAACATAGACTTAAAATTCGTAATAAATTTTCGTATTCTTTCATTAAGAAACTAATGATGATTTTAATTTGCTTTGTCTGTATAGTTTGTTATGTTCTTCAGGTGTAATTATCCTGAAAGGTTTCTTATTTCTTAATACTGCCTATATGGTAAGAGTGGATCCATTCATTAGCCTTGAAGATATAACCTTGCATGTGAAAAGAGGATACCTTAAAAGTCTCAACTAGCCAAATTATATACATTCAAGGAATGGAACGATTCGCTTTATTAAGGGTATCAGCTGACAGGCTTCCCAGGAATATTACTCTTTCAAGAAAGATTATACATTAATTTGCCTGTTAGTTGAAACCCTTTAGAGGTTATTTTCTTAGATATATTAGTAGTAAGATAGGGACTGCTATATGATATATATATATCATAGAAATGAAAATTGATATATACATCGAATATTTGGGTTTTGATAACCTGATTAGATGAGAAGTATTACAAATATATCTTACAAGAAAGGGAATCTTTTTTGAAATTAGAATCCCCATTAATTTACATACATTTGTACTTTGTTAACAAACTCATGGTTCTTTAAGAGCCGTCTTGACTATATGCACTCTCTTCTAAAAGAGGCTGATACATCATAATAGCATGATTTTCAGTTATGTATTCATCTTCTATAAGTTCTCCAAATAAATTATATATCCGTCTGTGAATAATATTATGGCGCATATAACCGCCCCAATATTCATGTGTAATCCAATGTTTTTTTTCATAAACTTCATATCTTTTAGTTATAGGTTTTTCCGCTCTCCATTCGCCAACTAAATACTTGTCTGTTAAATAGACAATTAATTGATATGTTTCATCAGTTCCATTATATATTTGTAAATCCCTATAATTATATACACAAGTAGCACCACTACCAAAAGGTTGTGTTCTATTTACATCAGGGAAAACATCAAAACTGTGTCGATACCTTTCTGTAACAGTTAAAGGAGTATGTAATGTCATCCAGTAGATTAAGTTTGATAACTGACAAAGTCCTCCACCTATTTCAGGACGGAAACTTCCATAAAAAAGATTCATACCCTCTAAGTATCCTTTTCTTCTAGTTGGTTTACCAATTAATCTCCAATACGAAAACGTTTCGCCGGGTTTAACTATTACTCCATTAATTTTTTTTGTTGCAATTTTAAGATTAGTAATCTTATTATACTGCAAATACATATCAACATTTTTAAGTTTTCTAATTAGAGGAGTTTGGTGTTTAAATATTAAATAAGGTAATTTTGAGGTATTTAAGGTTTTAGCATATTTTTTATTTCCAAAATACCATTCAAAATACCTTTTAGCTTTATAATAATTTTTACCTAAAAAAATTCTAAATGCCGATCTTTTAATCGGTTTCATTTAAAATCCTCCTATTAGACAAGTTATCAATAATATTTTACCAATAATAGATTCTTATGTCAAAAATTAAAAAATAAGATTATAAATATGGCATTGTAAATATCCATAATTCATATCAAACGCTTCCTAGGTGTTGGTTTTATTTAAATTAGTATTCCTAGGATTTAGGCATTGACATATAAAACTAATTATAGTAGTATATATGGAAATATCAAAAAATGCTTATTGTACTTGATTGTGCAATAGATACTTTTAAAAGGGAGTGGGGAAGATGTTGATAGGCAAAAAAGTAAGATTAAGAGGTATTACAGAAAAAGATTTACCTAAAGCTGTTGAATATATGAATGATCCGGAAGTTATTCTTAATCTCATTACAAGAATACCTTATCCTGTGACATTAGATAGAGAGAAAAAATGGTATGAAAGTCAAATGGAAAATCAGGATACATATAATTTTTCTATAGAAACTTTAGATGGAGGATTATACATTGGTGGCTGTGGGGTAAATAGGCTTGATTTAAAAAATGGAGTAGCTGTAGTAGGTATATTTATTGGCCACAAAGATTATAGAGGCAAAGGGTACGGAACAGATGCAATGAATGTTTTACTAGATTTTATATTTAATCAGATTAACGTTAATAAAGTTCAACTTGATGTATTTGCATTCAATGAAAGAGCTATAAAATCATATAAAAAGTGTGGTTTTGTTGAAGAAGGCAGATTAAGACAGGTAATTTTTAGAAATGGCAAATATCAAGATGTAATTGTTATGGGGATACTTAGAGAAGAATATTTTAATAATAGAAAAAAATGAATATGTATTAACTAATATATGAATGAACGTAAAAAAACTTTTATTTTATAACTGATAGTAATATAATAGTTAATGTAAACATCAAAGTAGGAGGTAGTTTGATGCCGAGGCCTGTTAAATGGAGAAGGATTGAAAATCTACCAGAATATGAATATTTTGTGCCAGTTAATGTATCTAATTGTGAATTAAAAGAAAATATCATTAAAGTTGAAGAATTAGAAGCTATAAGACTTAAAGATTTAGAAGGATTAGATCAAGAAACATGTGCTAAAAAGATGGAAGTTTCAAGACAGACATTTCAGAGAATTTATAATGAAGCTAAAATGAAAATAGCAGATAGTTTAGTTAACGGAAAAGCTATAAGAATAAAGGGAGGAAATTATACACAAAATATTTGTGTATTTATATGTGAAAAATGTGGTACAAAATGGGAAAATAGAGTAGAAGATATTTATGAAAATGAGGTAAGATGCCCAGAATGCGGTTC
This sequence comes from Caloranaerobacter azorensis DSM 13643, assembly GCF_900129995.1. Taxonomy (GTDB): domain Bacteria; phylum Bacillota; class Clostridia; order Tissierellales; family Thermohalobacteraceae; genus Caloranaerobacter; species Caloranaerobacter azorensis. The sequence goes on from NZ_FQXO01000087.1 coordinate 5,251, forward strand.
AGAAGATGTCCATTGTGCAGATAAACCTAGAAGGAGTTTTTGTCAAAATAGATGTAGAGGTAGAGGAAGAGGTTTAGGAAGATATAGAAGATGTGAACATAATGGTAAATAGCTTTATTATAGTTATTGGGTTTAACAAAATCTTCAATATTAAAATGAAGATTTTGTTCTTTTTTTTGAAAAAAAGTTATTGACATATGCCCAAAACAGAATTATAATAAAATTAGAAAATGAGCATATGCTCAAAATAATCAAGGAGGGGTTAAAATGCCAAGAGGAGATAGAACAGGTCCAATGGGAGCAGGACCAATGACTGGTAGAAAAATGGGTTATTGTGCAGGTTATGATGTTCCAGGATATATGAATGCGGGATATGGCAGAGGTTATGGTAGAGGATTTGGAAGAGGATTCGGTAGATTTTGTAGAAGAGGATTTGGATTCGGCAGAGGATTTGGATGGAGAGCTTTTGCTTATAATGCACCATCAAAAGAAGAATTAAAAGGATATATAAATGAAGAAATAAGATTTCTTAAAGACCAATTAGACAGTTTAGAAAAAAGATTAAAAGACCTTGATTCAAAAGAGGAAGCCTAAGGTTAAACCCTTTAGGCTTCTTTTTTTTATTGTAATTTATTGTGAATTATAAAAAATATCTATAACTAAAATTTTTTTATAAAAATATTCAATTTGTATTCAGGTTAATTATTGGATAATATTAGTATTGAAGGAAAATAAACATACTAGAATGGAGGGAGTTATGTGAGAGACAGTAAAATAAAAATCATTGCATCAGGGGGATTAGTAGGTATATTAGCAGCAATATTAGTGAAGTTGGGAAACCCAGCTAATATGGGTGTATGTGTTGCATGCTTTTTTAGAGATATTACTGGGGCTTTAGGTCTACATAGAGCTAGCGTAGTACAATACATACGTCCAGAAATACCGGGCTTTATTTTAGGGGCTTTTATTATGGCTAAGATTAAAGGAGAGTTTAAATCTAGAGGTGGCTCGGCACCGATATTGCGTTTTATTTTAGCTTTTTTCTTAATGATAGGTGCATTAGTATTTTTAGGTTGTCCTTTAAGAATGATTTTAAGACTTGCTAATGGGGATTTGAATGCAATAGTAGGTTTATTAGGCTACATAGTAGGAATTTGGATAGGAACACAGTTTTTAAAGAAAGGATTTACTTTAGGAAGAAGCGTAAAACAGCCAGAGATTGGCGGATATACTATGCCGGTTTTTGCAATAATTTTAATTATATTATTATTATCAGCACCTTCATTTATTTTATTTAGTGAAAAGGGACCCGGTTCTATGCATGCACCTGTATTTATATCTCTAGGTATAGGATTATTAATTGGTGCAGTATTACAGAGAACTAGACTTTGTACAGCTGGTGGAATTCGTGATGTCATCTTAATTAGAGATTTTCATCTATTATCGGGATTAATCGGGATATTTTTATTCGCTCTTTTAGGTAATTTAATTTTCAATTATAACGCTTTTCAAATTGGTTTTGCTAATCAGCCAATAGCTCATAATGATTTCGTTTGGAATTTTCTTGGAATGACTTTGACAGGATTATGTGCAGTGCTTTTAGGAGGATGTCCTTTGAGGCAGACAATTTTAGCAGGAGAAGGAGATCAAGATGCAGCAATAACAATATTAGGATTAATGGCAGGAGCTGCTTTTGCACATAACTTTAGTTTAGCTGCTAGTCCTAAAGGAGTACCATATAACGGTAAAATAGCAGTTATTATTGGATTGATTATAGTTGTGATTATTGGATTTAGCAAGGTATTAGATTTTGTAAGAAAGGAAAATAAAGGGGGCGTACAAATTGAAGCATAATGTTGTAGATGCGAGAGGAAGATCGTGTCCTGAACCTGTAGTTATGACTAAAAATGCAATTGATAAATTTGATGGACAACCAATAGAAGTTTTAGTAGATGCAATGGTTGCTGTAGAGAATATTAAACGATTTGCACATAATCAAGGCTTTGATGTAGAGGTTATAAAAAACGAGGAAGATTATACATTGATAATTAGAAAATAGGTGGTAAAATGAAATATTTCTATTGTGTAGCTACTTTTCATTCGACATATCATGCATTGCAGTTTGAAAAGGTGTTAAAAGAGAGAGGATATGAAGTAAAACTTATGCCTGTACCAAGACAAGTCAGTTCGAGTTGTGGAACTGCAGGAGAGTTCCCATGTGATAAAAAAGAGGAGATTCTTAAAATTTGTGAAGAAGAAGGTATTATAGTAGATCAAGTATATAAAGTTGAAAAGAAAGAAAAGAATAATTGGCTTTCTAAATTAGTTAATTTTAACATGAAAATATAGATTGAGGCTGTTTGCAAAAAACAGCCTTATTTTTATAAAACTAAATATAATTATATTATGATGAAGAAATTTATCGATATCATTAAAAAAGTCAGAAAAAAACAAATAATTTGACAAAAAATAATAACAAAATTTTGAAAATTATGATAAAATAATATATAACAATATATAGTTATTGTTTTTAAGGGGAGTGATTAGATGGAAGATATAGAGCTATTAAGTCCTGGACAGCGATTAAAAAAAATTAGAAAGATTTTAAATGTCAATCAAGAAGAATTAGCTGGAAAGAAATTTTCTAAAAATTATATTTCTATGTTTGAAAATGATAAAAGGAAAATAAATATAATTAATGCGATTTATCTTTCAGATAAAATTAATAAATTAGCTAAACAAAAAGGTATTGATATAAACGTAAGTGCTTCTCTGTTTTTAAAAACTGAAAAAGATATAGCTAAAGATAAATGTTTAGAGTGGCTTACATATATTGAATCGAAAAATAATATAAGCATTTATGAAATAAATTCAAAATTATATAATGTTATATTACTATCTACTAAATACGGTCTAGACGAATATAAAGCGAAAGCATTGTTTTTAAAAGCAGAAAATGAGTTTTTAAGAAATCATTTTAATTGTGCAATTACGTTATTTTTAGAGTCAGTAATTTACTATTCGAAATTAGATGATTATATATCTATTTCTGATATATATAAATATATTGGAATGATTCTATATAATAAAGGAGATTTGAAAGAAGGATTAGTTTATTTTAATTTAGCAGAAAGTATGTTAACTAGAAACGAAGATATAGATAATTCAAGGATGGAAGATATTAAATATCGTAAAGCTCTTACATTTTACAAGTTAGGTCAGTATGAATTAGCTAATAATATTATACAGAAAATAAGTAATATAAATGATAAATTTTTAGAATTGTCTAATAAGATAAATGATTTTATAGCTAGTTAAAAAAACAGGGAAAGATTTCCCTGTTTTTATGCTTTATGTGTGCCGGGCATGCGTAACAACTAGGTGGTGAAAGTCCACTGTGGGGGTTGACCGTGCCAACCACTAGCCAAAGGCAAGGGTGTCCATCGTGAGGTGGAATCTGAAGGAAGCCGGAGGCAAAATCCTGGTCCGAGGTACACGAATCACATTCGAGGCTGTATAAATCGGGTGAGTTTGCATAACAAAACAAAGCCCAAAACGGTCCAAAGGTTTATGCAGTAAATGTGGCGGATATATGGGAGGAAAGTGGTTACGCTTACCCCGGGAGGTCTCAAGGATACGTCATT
>NZ_FQXO01000057.1 GCF_900129995.1 Caloranaerobacter azorensis DSM 13643
TCTGTTATAGCATATGGTATATCTGTTAAACTTGTTTTTATCTTCATCTTTGCTGCAATTGATAAAGCTAATATATTTTCCATTGGTATGTGCTTATTTTTCTTTCGCTTATCTTTGAATGCTTTTGTTAAATCCTTTATTAACCCCTTTCTATTCATTTTCATTATTATATCGTCTATTAAATTTGGAAAACTTATATCAGCTGCATCAATTCTTCCATTTTTAATTGATTCTATTATTTTTTCTTTGTCTTTTCTACTTATCTGCATCATATATTATTTATCGGCACTTTTTATCAATATCTTAAATTACGAATTGAAGTAAACTTAGTTGATTACTTTCTGGCATATCCTCTAGACATCCATGGTTTTTCAAAGCTTCAATTACTGTTTTGGTTACTTTAGTGCGATTAACTAAATCTTCAATAGATAAAAATTCACCATTTATCCTTTCTTTTACAATACTTCTTGCAGCATTCTCTCCTACACCTTGTAAAGATTTCAATGGAGGTAGTATGCCTCGTTTAGTTATAATAAATTTATCGCTATCAGACTCATACAAATCTACTTTACAAAACTTAAATCCTCTCAAATACATTTCAAGAGCTACTTCTAATACTGTTAATAAGTTCTTTTCTTTAGCTGTTTTAGAATTACCTAACTCTTCTAATTCCGTTATCTTCTTTTTAATTATTTCTGGACCTTTTGTAATTAATTCCGCATCAAAATCAGCCGCTTTAGAAGTAAAATAAGTAGCATAGAATGCTTCTGGATAATGGACTTTAAAATATGCTATTCTAAACGACATCATAACATATGCTACTGCATGTGCCTTTGGAAACATATATTTTATCTTCTTACATGACTCGATATACCAATCTGGTACATTCATTTCTCGCATATAATCTTCATCTTCCTGCGATAACCCTTTACCTTTTCTAACTTTTTCCATAATTTTAAATGATCTTTTTTTATCTAGACCCTTATAGATTAAGTAGAGCATAATATCATCTCTGGTTGAAATTACCTCACTTAATTTCGCTACTCCATCTCTTACTAGGTCTTGTGCATTATTAAGCCAAACATCAGTACCATGAGATAAACCACTAATTCTTACTAGCTCAGCAAATGTTGTTGGTTTAGTATCAATTAACATTTGTCTGACAAATTTAGTTCCAAATTCTGGTATACCTAAAGTTCCTACTTCAAATCCAGATTCTTCTTTGGATATTCCTAACGGTTCGGTACTAGTAAAAATTTTCATAGTTTGTTCATCATCCAAAGGTATTTTTTGAGGATCTACTCCTGTTAAATCTTCTAACATTTTAATTATTGTAGGAACATCATGACCGAGAATATCAAGCTTTAAGATTCTACCACTTATAGAATGATAATCAAAATGTGTAGTTATAACTCCTGAACTTTTGTCATCCGCAGGGTATTGGATTGGACAGAAATCAAAAATTTCTTTATCATTTGGTACAACCATTAATCCTCCTGGATGTTGTCCAGAAGTTCTTTTTATTCCTGTACATCCCTTAACAAGTCTATTTATTTCTGCACTATTGACCGCTATACCTTTTTCTTCAAAATATTTTTTAATAAAACCATATGCAGTCTTTTCTGCTATAGTTCCTATAGTACCAGCTCTAAAAACATATCCTTTACCAAACAGTTGTTCTGTATATTTATGCGCTATTGGTTGATATTCACCAGCAAAGTTTAAGTCTATATCCGGTTCTTTATCTCCTTCAAACCCTAAAAACACTTCAAAAGGAATATCATGTCCATCTTTATTATATTTCGTTCCGCATTTCGGGCATATCTTATCCGGTAAATCGGCACCAGAACCAACAGAACCATCAGTAATAAATTCACTATTCTTACAATTAGGACACACGTAATGAGGTGGCAAAGGGTTGACTTCTGTAATATCACTCATCGTAGCAACAAAAGATGAACCAACCGATCCTCTTGAACCAACCAAATATCCATCTCTCAAAGATTTAGTTACCAATTTTTGAGCAATAATATACAGAACAGCATACCCATTACTAATAATTGAATTAAGTTCTCTATCTAAACGTCCCTTTACAATACTAGGTAAGTTTTCTCCATATATTTTTTTTGCTTTCTCATATGTCATTTGTCTTAATTCTTCTTCTGCTCCTTCAATTTTAGGAGGAAAAGTTCCTTTAGGAATAGGTAAAATATCTTCTATCATATCTGATATCAAATTTGTATTATATATAACAACTTCTTTAGCCTTATCTTCTCCTAAATATTCAAAATCTTTCAGCATTTCATCTGTAGTTTTAAAATATAGAGGTGCTTGATTATCTGCATCTGAAAAACCCTGACCATGCATTAATATTCTTCTATATACTTCATCATGAGGATCTAAAAAGTGTACATCTCCAGTAGCAACTACAGGTTTTTTGAATTTTTCTCCTAGTTCTACTATTTTCTTATTAATCAATTTCAACTCTTCTATATCTTTTACTATCCCATTTCTAATAAGATGTAAATTATTTTCTACTGGTTGTATTTCTAAATAATCATAAAAATTAACAATTCCCCTAATCTCATTAAAATCTTTTCCTTTCAATAATGCCTTATAAAGCTCACCTGCTTCACAAGCAGTCCCAAATATTAAATCCTCTCTGTACTTTGCAAGTAAAGATTTAGGTATTCTAGGTTTTCTATGAAAATATTTTAAATGTGATTCTGATATTATCTTATATAAACTTTTCAGTCCTCTTTGGTTTTTTGCAAAAATAACAATATGATAAGTTTCACTAGTTTTGAAATTATTATTACTAAATACAGTATTTATTTCTGACAATTCAGAAACACCTTTTTCTTTCAACATCAATAAGCATTTTAAAAATATTTTAGCAGTTGCTTCTGAATCGTCAACTGCTCTATGATGATTTTCTAGTTTTACATTTAAATGTTTAGCTAAAACATTTAATTTATGACTTTTAAGATTAGGGAATAAATTTCTAGATAATTCTAGAGTATCTAAAATTGGATTAGCAAGTTTAAAACCATATTTATTACAATTTACTCTAATAAAACTCACATCGAAAGAAGCATTATGTGCTACTAAAACACAGCCATTTATGAAATCTAAAAATTTTGGTAGAACTTCTTCTATAGTTGGTTTATCGGCTACCATCTCATTATTTATACCAGTAAGTTTAACTATTTTTTCAGGTATTTCAATTTCAGGATTTATTAATTGGCTGAATCTATCAATAATTTGATTTCCTTTAATCTTTACTGCTCCTATTTCAGTAATTTTATCATTAAAAGGCGATAAGCCTGTTGTTTCAATGTCAAAAACAACATATTCACAATCTAATTTTTCTTTATTATAATTAGAAACTATTAATTTGCTATCATTTACTAAATAGCCTTCAACTCCGTATAATACTTTTATTCCATATTTTTCGGCAGCTTCCATTCCTTCAGGAAAACTTTGAACTACACCATGATCTGTTATAGCTATAGCTTTATGTCCCCATTCACTTGCCCTTTTAGCTATATCACTAAAACTTGACATTCCATCCATTGCACTCATTTGTGTATGTACGTGTAACTCTACTCTTTTTTCAGTTGATGTATCATGTCTTTTATTTTTTTCAGCTAGTTTAATAGATTTAGCAATGATTATTATTTGTCTTAAAAAAGTATCATAGACAACATCTCCATTTATTTTGACAAAAGTTCCGTTTTTTATATTTAAGTTTAATTTTTCTTGAACCTTATCATTAGCAAAAATCTTTACAGTTATCGAATTTGTATAATCTGTTATATTAAATACATAGAGTTTTTTATTATTTTTTAACTCCTTTATTTCTAAATCAAAAATTTCACCTTCAACAGTAGCCAAACCTGTATTGGTATTGATTTCAGAAATTTTTATAGTTTCATCATCAAAATTTTTACCATAAATTAAACTTCCACCATTTATTTTTTTTACTTGTTCCATATTACTTTTTTTATCATTATTACTCTTTTCATTATTTTGTTTCTCTGTTATTTTTATGATAAAATTTTTCTCCTCTTTCTCTTTTAATTCATTATATAATCTAATATCAGCACTTTCTTCTTCATAAATAAAATTAACTTTTATTTCTAATCCAAAATTATCTAGTAATGTTTTTTCAATAATTTCATTTATCTTCTTATTAACCAATGATTTATAAATAAATTCATTTTCCAAATGTAAATACAGTATTTCTCTTTCTACACTCCACTTTAAATTATTCGTCCAACCTATACTCGAAGGGATTTCCTTATGAATTAAAAAAATAATATTATTCCAAAACTTTTTAATGATTACTTTTAAATTTTCACCTTGTTCTATATATTTAATCAAAAAATTGATTTTATCTAAACCCTTAATTTTATTTATTAATTCTAATTTGATTTTTTCTAACTCGCTAAAATTTAATATTTCTTTAGAACTTAAAAGCAAATCTAATGAATTATTTTGGGAACTATATTTAACTTTTTCTATAATGGTAGAATAAATAGGTTCTGGAACTTTTATATTTACTTTTGCCATTTTCTTTCCAAAATATTTATCTTCAAAAGAGTTCATTTAAATAGTTGCCTCCTCTTACTTTAACACTCATATACCTCTAATATATTTTCAATTCCAGTTAATTCGTTTAATAGATCAAGTTTAACAGATTTATCTGGTATCTGCATAAGTAAAGTAATAACTATCATATTATTATCCTGTGATTCTAATTCGATATTTTTTATACTTACTCCATACTTTCCGGTAATTGATCCTATCTTTCCAAGTTGACCTGGTTGATTAACTGATACTATTCTGATATAAACATAATTTCTTCTCATTTTAATACGTTTTTCAAATTTAGTAAAGGCTAATAAAGTAACAAATACTAATAATGCTGTTAAAATAGCTGCTACATAAAATCCAGATCCAATAGCTATTCCAATACAAGCCACTGCCCATAAACCAGCAGCTGTAGTTAATCCTTTAACGGACATTCCTTCTCTGATAATAGTTCCTGCCCCTAAAAAGCCTATTCCGCTAATTACCTGTGCTCCTAATCTAGTTACATCCATATTACTTTTATAATTATATAAATCGACTATATATATTCCTGTTAACATAACTAAAGTAGAACCTACACATACTAAAATATGTGTTCTAAAACCGGCGGGCCTTCGTATACTTTCTCTTTCTATTCCAATTAATCCTGAAAGTAAAATTGACAAAAAAAGCCTGATAAAGATTTGTTTGATTGTCAACATGGTTATGCACCTATTTCTTCAAATTTACTAAACTAATATATTTTGCTATATCTCGATACATCTTTAGTCTGGCTGTAAATCCTTTTACAACTCCTAATTTTTCTTCTTTCATGACATGGGTTACATTGTCTAGATAGACTTCTTTAGTCTTTATATTATTTTTAGAAACATATCTTGTCAATGCTACTTCAACCCCATATCTTACCACATCAATGTTAGAAATTCCTTCAATTATATATCTTCTTATAGCCCTTTGCCCTGACAAATAAGGCGTTAATTTTTGTGCTAGATCAGTTGCAAATCTTCCATTACTAAATATACCTATTGACATATCACATTCTTCATTAATAACTGGCATTAGTAAATCTAATACATGCCTCGGTTTAAGTCCAATAAGATCTGCATCTAAAAATAGTATAATTTCCCCATTCGTTCTATCTACTCCACTTTTTATCGCTCCACCTTTGCCGACATTATCCTTTAATTCTATAACATCAACACCAAAACTTCTTGCGATTTGTGCAGTCATATCCTCTGATCCATCACTAACTACTATAATCCTATCAATTAAATCTATTTCTTTAACTACACTCAAAACATTTCCAATAGTTTTTTCCTCATTGTAAGCTGGTATAATGGTAGTTATTGTATCCATTTGTTTCTCCCCCTAACATTTATGGTTTGTTAATTTCTTTAATAAGTTCATCTAGTAACTCAGTTTCTTTAACTTTTTTTATGATTTCCCCTTTTTTAAAAATTAATCCATTCCCTTTCCCACCAGCAATTCCAAAGTCAGCTTCTCTAGCTTCTCCAGGTCCATTCACAGCACATCCCATTATTGCAATTTTTAAGGGTCTATTGATATCTTTTAGCCTTTTTTCAGCTTCTGTTACTAATTTAATAAGATCTATTTCAGTTCTTCCACAAGTAGGACATGATATTATCTCTACGCTATCTTTAAGTAATCCAATAGACCTTAAAATTTGTTTTCCTACTTTCACTTCTTCAACTGGATTACCTGTTAATGATACTCGAATTGTATCTCCTATTCCCATAAGTAAAAGAGCTCCTATTCCTATCGATGACTTAATAGTTCCCTTCCAAACAGTACCAGCCTCAGTTATTCCAAGATGAAAAGGATAATCAACTTCTTCTGCCATTTTCTTATAAGCTCTTACTGTTAAATATACATCGGAAGATTTCAACGAAACCACTATATCTCTAAAATCCATATCTTCAAGAATTCTAATATGGTCTAATGCACTATATACCATTGCATCTTCATTTACTCCACCAAACTTATTAATATATTCTTTACTTATAGAACCAGAATTAACCCCTATTCTTATTGGTACATTGTAATCTTTACATGCTTTTACTACTTCTCTTATCCTAACTTTCGAGCCTATATTCCCAGGATTTATTCTTAAACCGTCTACACCATTTTTCACAGATTCAATCGCTAATCTATAATCAAAATGTATATCTGCTATCAAAGGTATATTTATTTGTTTTTTTATTGCTTTTAAAGCATTAGTAGATTCAATATCTTTAACAGATACCCTTATTATATCGCACCCTTCGTGTTCTAGTTCCTTTATTTGTTTTACCGTACTATTAATATCCCTTGTGTCTGTATTAGTCATAGATTGAACAGTAATTTGAGAGTCTCCACCTACTGCTACGTTACCATAGAATATTTTTCGTGTTTTTCTTCTCATAACAACACCTACCTAAAAACATTAAATCTAATAATATCTTTATAAGCGATTATTATCATAAGAATCATTAAAAAAACAAATCCAATAAAATGTATAAATCCTTCTTTTTCAGGTTCTATTGGCTTTTTCCTTATAAATTCAACAAGAAGAAACATCAATCTGCTTCCGTCTAACGCTGGTATCGGTAATAAATTGAAAAATCCTAAGTTTACACTAATTAATCCTATTAACGATAATACATTTAAAATCCCTACTCTCGCCGCTTCTCCAACCATATATATAATTCCAACAGGGCCAACTACATCTTTAGTACTTACATTGCCTTGAAAAAGCATTTGGAAAAACTTAAACATCATACCGATAACAAAAATCGTACGTTCAATTCCTATTTTTATCGAATACAACACAGATTTTTTAGATTTTGGCACTATACCTATCATAAGTCTATTAGATTGTTTATCTAAAACAGGTTTTACAATAAATTTCTTTTTTTCATTTTCTCTTAATACTGTAATTTCTAATTCTTTATTTTTCCCTCTATTAATTTCAGATACTATTTCTTCCCATTTCGTAATTGGTTTATCATTAATTTGAATAATTTTATCCCCACTTTTCAATCCCGAAATTTCTGCTGGGAAATTTGGAGTAACTTTATTAATCGTTGTGGTAGGAACCCCAATAACATAAGCTATTATACTAAACACTATTATAGCCAAAACAAAATTCATAAACGCTCCGGCAAATAATACCGCTGCTCTTGACAAAATAGGTCTATTATTAAAACTTCTCAAATCGTTTGATGCTTCATCTTCGCCTTCCATTCTAACATATCCACCTATTGGTAATATACGTATTGAATATTCGGTCTCACCTTTTTTTATTTTCGCTAATCTTGGTCCCATACCTATCGAAAATTCATGAACTTTTATATCTACCAATTTAGCTACAATAAAATGTCCAAATTCATGAAATATTACTACTAGAAAAAATACTAATATAGCAGTAACGGCTGTAAGCAATTGCTAACACCACCTATCTATCATATTTTGATACAATACTTTCTCTAGCCCATTTATCACTTTCTATTATATCATCTAAATTAGGATTATAAATTGTTTTATGTTTTAACATTGTTTCTTCTATTAACTTTGGTATATCTAAAAACTTAATTTTTTTGTCTAAAAATAATTTTACCGCTACTTCATTAGCTGCATTCAAAACACTTGGCATCGTACCTCCCTGTTTTAAAGCTTCAAATGCCAATTTCAAACAAGGAAATGTATTTAAATCTGGTTCTTCAAATGTTAATTCCTTAATATCAGTTAATCTTAATTTTTTTATGTTACTATATTTTCTTTTTGGATATGTTAAAGCATATTGTATCGGCACTTTCATATCGGGTACTCCTAATTGTGCTATTACTGATCCATCTATAAATTCAACCATTGAATGAATTATACTTTGTGGATGTATAATAACTTCAATATTTTCTATATCTACATCAAATAGCCATTTAGCTTCTATAACTTCAAGACCTTTGTTCATTAATGTTGCTGAATCAATAGAAATTTTTCTTCCCATAGACCAATTTGGATGCTTTAATGCATCTGAAACACTTACTTTTTCTAAATCTTTTAATTTTTTACCTCTGAATGGACCTCCTGAAGCAGTTAAAATTATTTTTGCCACTTCTTCCTTTTTTCCGGATTTTAAGCTTTGAAAAATAGCAGAATGCTCACTATCAACAGGAATAATATCAACATTATTTTCTTTTGCTTTCCTCATTACTATTTCTCCTGCTGTTACTAATGTTTCTTTATTTGCTAATGCAATTATTTTACCAGATTTAATTGCTTCTAATGTAGGTAAAAGTCCAATCATTCCGACAACCGAAGTTAATACAATATCAGCTTCTTTTTCAGTTGCAACTTCAATTAACCCATCCATACCGCTTACTACTTTTATATTGTATATATTAAGCCTTTCTCTAAGTATTCTGGCTCTACTTTCATCATATACTGCTACAATTTTGGGTTTATATTTCAAAGCTTGTTTTTCTAATAAATCAATATTTTTATTTGCAGATAATCCAACTATTTTAAAATTATCTAATTCATTTATAACCTCTAAAGTTTGTGTTCCTATTGAACCAGTGGAGCCTAATATGCTTATATTTTTCAAATTATCACTCCTAACTTTACTATTTGTTATAACAACAATTTAATAAAATAATATACAATAGGTGCTGTATATAAAATACTATCAAATCTATCTAATACTCCCCCATGACCTGGCATAATATTCCCATAATCTTTTACTCCACATATCCTTTTAATTTTAGATGCAGTAAGATCTCCAATTTGAGCAAATAATGATGCTATAACAGCTAACAAAGCAAATTTTATAAAGTCAGTTGAGCCAATATATTTAACAAATAACAAAGTTACAATTAAAGAACCTAAAATCCCTCCAATAGCGCCCTCAATAGTTTTTTTAGGACTAAGATGTGGACATAATTTTCTTTTACCAAATAACATTCCTGTAAAATAAGCAAATGTATCTGTTGCCCAAGCTGTAATAAATACTAACCAAATCATAATGTTCCCATTCAACAATATAATATGAAATAGTAGGAAAGCTATATATATTTCACTAAAAATAGTAGCACCAATGTCATTTATATTTATATTTTTATTAAGTACAAAAAACAACATTATGATAAAAAAATAAACAATTAGCGAAAAAAGTATATATGATTGACTATCTATATACATTAAAATAAATAAAATAATTGTTATAAAATAATTCAAAAATATTAATGGTTTCACATTTATTTTTCTCACTGTTTTATCAAATTCATATAGGCCAATAAGCCCTACAATAAGTACTGATAAATTTAGTAAAAATCCCCCTTTTATGACTATAGTAATAAGTAATAAGAATCCAATCGTTCCACTAATAATTCTATTTTTCAAAAAATCACCGTCCTATATTTTCCCAAATCTTCTTTCTCTTTTTTGATATTCAAGAATAGCTTTATATAAATGTTCTTCTTTAAAATCTGGCCATAATGTATCTGTAAAATAAAACTCTGAATAAGCAATTTGATATAATAAAAAATTACTCACTCTTTGTTCTCCACTAGTTCTTATCAAAAGGTCTGGATCTGGTTGGTCACCTGTATATAAATATTTTTTGAAAATTTCCTTATTTATTTCTTCAACATCTATTTTATTGTATTTTACATCATGTACTATATTTTTAACAGCTTCTATAATTTCGTCTCTTGAACCGTAATTTAACGCTATATTCAATATAAGTTTTTTATTATTTTTAGTCTTCTCAATAGCCCTAACTATCTCACTCTTAGGTAAATCTGGTAGTCTTTCAATATTTCCTAAAACTTTAATTTTTACATTATTCCTATGTAGTGTATCTAACTCTTTTCTTAAATATTCTACCAGTAATTTCATTAAGGTATCCACTTCATCTTTAGGTCTCGCCCAATTTTCAGTCGAGAAAGCATATAGTGTTAAATATTCGATACCTAAATTTCCACATGCTTTAACTATTTCTTTTACTCTTTCAACTCCTTCTTTATGTCCTGCAGTTCTTGGCAAAAATCTTTTTTTAGCCCATCTTCCATTTCCATCCATTATTATTGCGATATGCCTTGGTAATTTATTTTTATCTACCAAATTCTTAAGTTTTTCTATTTCTAAAATTTCTTCACGTGTATTCCCAAACATCTAATAACCTCCATTTTCAATCATTAAAAACCCCTTCTCAATAAAGAAGGGGACTAAAAAAATCCTACTTTTAAAACTAAACAATCCTTTTTCTCTAGCACTTGTATTATTCTTATATCTTCAAGATTTGTATTTAATGTTCTGTTTAACCCATATGTATTTATTATTTCTATTTTTTTATCCGACTCTATGAGTTCAATTGCATCTATTAAGTTATAACCTAATAAATTATTATATTGCAATTTATTATTATACCTCCAATAACTCCTTTTCTTTCTTCTCAAATAATTTATTAATCTCTTCAATGTACTTATCGGTTAGTTTTTGAACTTCTTCTTCTGCTTTTCTTAAATCATCTTGAGTTAGCTCTCCCGTTTTTTCCATCTTCTTCAAATGTTCATTCGCATCTCTTCTTTCATTTCTTATTGCTACCTTTGCATTTTCTGTTAGTTTCTTTAAATGTTTAATTAATTCTTTTCTTCTTTCTTCTGTAAGTTGTGGTATGTTTAATCTTATAACTTTATTATCAACTGATGGATTTAAACCCAAATCTGATTTTATAATAGCCTTTTCAATAGCTGAAACTGCATTAGCATCCCAAGCCTGAATAACTAAAAGCCTAGGCTCTGGAGCAGAAATATTTGCTATTTGCTTAAGAGGTGTTGGTGTCCCATAGTAGTCAACCATAATTCTGTCCAACAAAGCTGGATTAGCTCGACCGGCCTTAATACCTGTAATTTCATCTTTGTAAACTTTTAAAGTTTTCTTCATTTTCTCTTCTGCCGTTTTATGAATTTCTAAATACATATCTAAACCTCCCTTACTTGAGTTCCTATTTTTTCACCCATAACTACTTTAACAATATTTTCTGGCTGTTCGATACCAAAAACTATAATTGGTATCTGATTATCCATACATAATGATGCTGCTGTTGAATCCATAACACCTAATCCTAAGTTTAAAATATCTTTATATTCAATTATTTCAAACTTTTTTGCATCCGGATTCAACAGTGGATCCGAATCATATACTCCATCAACACCTTTTTTAGCTAATAATATTACTTCTGCTTCAATCTCTGCTGCTCTCAAAGCAGCTGTAGTATCTGTCGAAAAATAAGGATTACCGGTACCTGCTGCAAAAATTACCACTCTACCTTTTTCTAGGTGCCTTACAGCTTTTCTCCTAATATATGGCTCTGCTATTTGTCGCATTTCTATTGCTGTCTGTACTCTAGTATATACTCCTAAACTTTCTAATGCATCCTGCATAGCTAATGCATTTATTACTGTTGCTAACATACCCATATAGTCAGCGGTCGTTCTATCCATTCCTACGCCGCTTTTTCCTCTCCAAAAATTACCCCCACCTACTACTATAGAGGTTTCTACATTAAGTTCATTTAAAGTTTTTATTTGCCTTGCTATATTCATTATTGTAGTTTTATCGATACCAAATCCCTTATTTCCAGCTAATGCTTCGCCACTTAATTTAAGTATAATTCTCTTATATTTAACCCCTTTCATTTGAACACTCCTATATATTTTATTCTATATTATTTTATATAATCCTTCAAAATTAAAAATTTATACAATAATTAGAAACAATAGTATTCAAATGGAGAACACATTGTGTTCTCCATAAAAATTACATCTTAATTTGTTTAGCTACTTCTTCTGCAAAATTTTCTTGTTTTTTCTCAATTCCTTCGCCTACTTCATATCTAACAAATCTTCTTATTTTTATATTTTCTCCTATTTTTGCTATTTTTTCTGTTAATATGTCTTTAATTGTTACGTCTGGATCTTTGATGAATGGCTGTTCTAATAGACATACTTCTTTATAGAACTTTTCCAAACGTCCTTCTACCATTTTTTCAACAATGTGTTCAGGCTTACCTTCATTTAAAGCCTGTTGTCTTAAAATTTCTTTTTCTTTTTCAATTACCTCAGCTGGCACATCTTCTCTTGATACATATCTAGGACTTTGTGCAGCAATTTGCATAGCTATATCACGTACAAATTGTTTAAACTCTTCATTTTTAGCAACAAAATCTGTTTCACTATTAACTTCTACAAGTACACCTATTCTTCCGCCATGTATGTAAGAATCTACAATACCTTCAGCAGCTATTCTACCTGCTTTTTTAGCGGCTTTTGATAATCCTTTTTTTCTTAATATTTCAACTGCCTTCTCTAAATCGCCATTCGCCTCAACTAAAGCCTTTTTACAATCTAACATACCTGCTCCTGTTCTTTCTCTCAATTCTTTAATCATAGAAGCTGTTACAGCCATTTTATCCCCTCCTAATTATTAATAATTAAAAAGGTAAGAGCAGTAAGGGATAAGCTCCCTTCCAACCCTTACCTTACTTTTTTTACTCGTTATCCTGTTCTCCCTGTTTTCCTTCTAATACAGCATTTGCAATTGTTTGTGTTAATAGTTTAACTGCTCTAATAGCGTCATCATTACCTGGAATTACATAATCAACTTCATCTGGATCACAATTAGTATCTACAATAGCCACAACTGGAATGCCAAGAGTTCTAGCTTCTTTAACAGCTATTTTTTCTTTTCTTGGATCTACTACAAATAATACATCTGGAAGGCCTTTCATATTTTTAATTCCACCTAAAAATTTCTCCAATCTTTCAGCTTCATGTCTTAATTTAATTAATTCTTTTTTAGGTAGCACATCAAAAGTACCTTCTTCTTCCATTCTTTTTAATTCGTGTAATCTATCTACTCTTTTTTTGATTGTTTTATAGTTAGTAAGCATACCGCCTAACCATCTTTGATTTACATAATGCATGCCACATCTAGTTGCTTCTTGTTGAATAGATTCTTGTGCTTGCTTTTTAGTACCAACAAAAAGTACTTGACCTCCATTTTCTACAACTTCTTTAACAAACTTATATGCTTCCTCTATTTTTTCAACTGTTTTTTGAAGGTCGATAATGTAAATTCCATTTCTCTCAGTAAAGATATATTCAGCCATCTTTGGATTCCATCTTCTAGTCTGATGTCCAAAATGAACACCTGCTTCTAGAAGTTGCTTCATAGTAATTACTGCCATATTAAAACACCTCCATTGTTTTATTCCTCCACCTGAATCATCTTCCAAGAAGACCCATAGGGCACATTTCAAGGAATCTTCAAGTGTGTGTAATTTCACTTTAAGTAGTATACCATACCTTTTTTATTTTGACAATATTTTTCTTATTTAAGTTTCCCCATTTTTTTGAGAAGGAAATAAAAAAGAAATTGTGGATAAGAAAATACGAAGCCATACATTTATCAACAGATTTAATAAATTGTACAAAAAAAGAGTTGACCCCCTTATTCTTTGGTATAATTAAATTAAGCAGAAAATACTAAAGAAAAGAGGGTTAACTCATGTCTTATTATAACAAACTTATATACCAAATTAAAAGGAAAATTAATAATTTTGTTGATAATATTTGTTCAGATTTAAATAAAACTCAATATAAATTTGTATTTCAAATGATATATGGATTAATGGAAGCTCAATCTGTTAAATTAAGTGATATTGCTCGCTGTTTAAAAGAAGATATCAC
>NZ_FQXO01000074.1 GCF_900129995.1 Caloranaerobacter azorensis DSM 13643
AGCTTGGTTTAATTTTTTAAGACCTCATTCAGCCTTAAATGGTAAAGTACCAATACCACTAACTGAGCTGAATAGATACGAAACAATGCCAGCAAAATGGGCTAAACTAATTGAATTAGCACAACTACATGCCATAGAAAATCAAAAGCATAGAAGCAATATTTTAAAAGAAGCTGCTTAATTTTAAAATGCACCTTGACAAATTAACAGTTAAAATTTAAAGTTAAATTACACCCTACGGGATATTTATGCCCTTTTTTGGGTAAAATCTTTAAAATATCATCTTAAAGTATATCCAATCTTTTCTCTAACTTTTCATATTTCTTTTTACACTATCTTATTTTTAGTTTAAAAAATATATATTAATTATATTTAATAATTAAATAAAATTCTGTAGTCTGGACTACATTTTTTAGATTTTTCTGATTTTTCATTATTTTAAAAAATATATTAGAAGATAAAATCTCCGATTTAAAAAGATTGAATAAATTTGGATATATAAACTATATTCAAAATTATTTACAATTTAAATGACATATAATTTTCTATAGATTAAAAAAATAGAACGGAATAACCGTTCTACCACTAATTTAATTTATTATTTTACATTTCTAAAACTTCTTTTAAACTTTATGAACTCATTATCAGTTTGAATTATTTTTTTAGTCAAATTATTTATTTCAAATTTCAAGTCATCTCGAACATTTCCCAATTCATTATATACATATTCTATCTCTTGTTTAAGTTCTTCTCTAGTTATTTCATGTTCTCTAGCAATTCTATCTTCTAATTTAACAAACTTATCTTCTAATCTAACCATGCCGTTATCTAATTCAACAACTCTGTCATCTAATTTCGTTACTTTATCGTCTAGTTTTGTTACACTGCTGTCTAATTTCGTTACTTTATCGTCTAGTTCCGTTACTCTGCCGTCTAATTCCTTAATATCTTGTCTAGTCGCTTTCACTTCCGTCTCAATAGAATTAATTCTGCCTTCCATTGATGTAATTCTGTCATTCATTGATGTAACCTGGTTCTTTAAAGAACCAATCTCATTTAAAATCTCTCTTAACAATTCTTCCATAAAAACACCTCACATCTATTTTATTATAAACTATAAATAAAATCTCATAGGAGCAAAAGAACTATCAGGCAAGATTTACCTTAATTTACCTTAATTTACCTTAATCTATCTAGATTGAAAATTTTGTTATAATCCATAGGAAATTATAATAAAATCTTTGTCTGGCATGTTTGCATGCCAGAGTCGTTATAAACTGCATTAAATTGTAAATAATATAAAATATAATTTCCGTATATGGATTTCAACAAAATTTACTTTAATTTACTTAATTTATCTAAATTGAGAATTTTGTTATAGTAATTATAACATAATTTTTTAGCAGTATAAATTTAATTTTGAATTATTTAATCATATTTAAAATAAACAAAATAAATGGTATTGTCAAAATGCTTATTAGTGTGGTTAGAAATACTCCCTGTGAAGCTAGCCGATAATCCGAATCGAACCTCCTTGCAAATATTGCCGCATTTGCCGCTGCCGGCATACTGCTAATGATAACCGGTATTCCCGCGACTATTGGCGACAAATTTAATCTTATTAATACAAATAAAACCGATAAAGGTATTATTATAAGCCTCAATAGTGCTACTATAAAAAGTTTAATATTACCAAATATCTCTTTAAACTTTGCATCTCCTAATAGAGAGCCTACTACTAACATAGCCATTGGAGTCGTTGATGCCCCTAATTTGTGCAATGATATATATATTGGCTTTGGTAATTTAATAGAAAATATAAATAATATAAAACCTAAAACTATTGAAACCGTTCCGGGATTTATCAATGATTTTAAATTAATTTTCTTTTTATGTTCTGGATTTACTAATATCACTCCTAATGTCCATATAAGAACATTAAAAATGAGATTATATATCGCTGCATAAAATACACCAATTTTACCAAAAGCTACTTCAACAACAGGATAGCCCATAAATCCGACATTTGGAAATATCGTCAAAAATAGATATATCCCTTTTTGCGGTTCTTGTATATTTAGCAGCTTTACAAATATAATGCCGACTACAATCATGAAAATATAGACTATTATTCCAATAATAATCAATCTTATACTGTTACTCAATATATCTCTTGAAAATTTATAATTCATAGATGTAATAATTAATGCTGGTAAAGTTACATATATTATTAGAGTAGATAGACCTTTTCCTAATTCATCTGTAATAATGTTTATTTTTTTGAGTATAAAACCCAACATTAATAAGATGAATAGAACTAATACTTGATTTAAAACTAATATAAAATCCATTTACTTCCTCCTTAAATTGTTTATTTATTAATTATATTATAAAATTTTATTAAACACATAAAAATAGGGAAGATTTTCCTTCCCTATTATACAGAGAAATCTCTTTTATTTTCTCCTCAACTGCTCATATAATATTTTTGCCAATCCTATCCCTTGTCCTTTTTCACTTACCATTTTAGCCATTTCTTGATCATACATATCTTCAAACATTTCTCTTGCAGTAGTCTTTTCTATAAAACCGCCATCTGGAATAGTTGAGCGCATTTGTTTAAGAAGCATATGAGTAAATATAGATTCAAATTCCTTACAAACTTTCATCAATTCTTTATCGTCCTGAATCTTCTGTACATTATCAATTTTTTTCTTTAAATTTGATATATTTGTCTGATCATTTTGTATATTACTCTTATTTATTATGCTATTTATATTTAACATAGAAGAACACCCCATTATCGATTAACAATTTGCAATTAATTGACTATTAATTGGGATTTATTGATTCCCAACCAATTTTACATTTTACATTTCTAATTTATCTTCTCAAGTTATTTGCCATCTGCAACATTTCATCTGTTGTCTGGATTGATTTTGAATTTATTTCATATGCTCTTTGAGCCGTAATCATTTTTACCATCTCGTCAACCACTTGTACATTTGATGCCTCAAGATATCCCTGCACAATTTTACTATCCATCTCTTCAGCATCTACTGATATTTCTTCTCCAGATGCACTTGTTGCACTATATAAATTTTGTCCTTCACTAATAAGCCCCTCTGGATTCATAAATTTAACAAATTTTAATCTCCCTAGCTCTACAGTTTCACCCTCTTCATCTTTTGCAGTTATGTATCCCAATTCATCTACGGTTATATCTGATAAATTACTATCTATAACTATTTCTTCATCATCTTCATTTAGGACAAAGTATCCTTCCGATGTAGTCAATTTCCCTTCATCTTCATCTATACTAAGCTTAAAACTTCCATCTCTTGTATATTTTATTTGCCCATTTGGTGTTAATACTGCAAAAAAACCTTCTCCATCTATTGCTAAATCTAATGGATTCTGCGTTTCTATTAAGCTGCCAACTTTGAAATCTCTTGTTGTAGCTGTAGGCATGACTCCATGTCCTACTTCTAGGTTTACAGGTCTGCCTTTATCATCGTCTAAATTTGTCCTCTTTAATGTTTCATAAAAGAGGTCTTTAAATTCGACTCTCTGACTTTTATATGATGTTGTATTCACATTGGCTAAATTATTTGAAATTGTATCGATATTAAGCTGCTGTGCCTTCATTCCTGAAGCTGCTGTCCATAGAGAACGTATCATTTCTATTTGCTCCTCCCCTTTATTAGTCATTCGATACTTTCTATTCGTCATCCGAAAAACGAACGATGAATAGTTAAGTTAATTTTACATTTTCAATTTTTAAATTTTATATTCTTGCTACATCATTTACAACCCTACCTAATAGTTCATCTTGTATCTTTAATATTTTCTGACTCGCCTCGTAATTTCTTAATACGCTTATCATATTAACCATTTCTTTTATGCTCTCAACATTTGAACCTTCTAGATATCCTCTTAAAACTTGTCCACTGAAAGATATCTCTTCAGGCTCTATGTTATCTGCCATTGTATAAAGGTTATAACCTTTTTTTCGCAAAAATTCTCTATTTTTTATATCGACTATATCAAGTTTGTCTACAACTTCACCATCTTTAATAATATCTCCATTTTCATTAATAGTAAAGTTATTGCCCTCCAATACTATTGAACCATATTTCCCTAAAACAAAATATCCTTCTTTAGTAACAAGTTCTCCTTTATCATTTAGTGAAAAAGAACCGTCTCTTGTATACAGTATTTTTTCGCCATCATATACCTTAAAAAAGCCATCGCCTTTAAGTGCAAAATCTAAATTGTTCCCTGTCTCTATGATATTCCCTTGATTAAAGTTAGTAAAAATTCTACTTGTTCTAACTCCTGAACTTATAGTTCCTATTACATCTAGCTGCGGAAATTCTATTAAATTATCTACTATTTTGCCATTAGATATAATATTGCCATTATTGTCAATCTCAATATCTTTACTATCAACTCTTATTGCTCCATTTTTACCAAGCACATAATTCTCACCATTTGTCTTCAAAGTGCCTCTACCATCTTTATAGTATGTCTTAAGATAGCCATCTTCATCTATTGTAAATCTAATTTCTCTTGTATGACTAATCCCAAGAGGTGTCTTTATTCTAAAATATCCTGAATTAATATTTAACTTATACGTATTGCCATCTTTCTCAACATTTACTCCTTTAAACCTCTCATGATTATCCATGTCTATTATATCATTAATTTTACTTAAAAGCACCTCTGGAAACGCTTCTGATATGAGCACGTCTTTTTTGAATCCAGTAGTGTTAATATTAGCTAAATTATTAGATATTGTATCCAATCTTCTCTGATTTATTAATAATGACGTCGCTGATGTATATAATCCTCTGTTCATTTAAATCACTCCTCACAATTAGTCTTTCGTTACATAATATTCGCATGTACTATAAGTCAACAGTCAGTAATTTAAAATCTATATACTATAAACTATTGACTATTAACCAATTTTACATTTTCAATTTTAAATTTCAACTTACCGCCTAATAATACTTTGTTGTATCCTCTTCTGAAATTAATCCACTTTCTAATACATCAATAGATTCTAATACCTTACCTGTTCCAATAGCTACACAAGATATAGCGTCCTCTGCTACCTTTACTGGTATTCCTGTTCTCTCACTAATACGCTTATCTAATCCATATAATAAAGAACCACCACCTGTCATTACAATACCTCTATTGCTCAAATCTGATGATAATTCTGGTGGAGTCCTTTCTAAAACTGAATGCACAGCATCTGCAATAGCTGATACCGGCTCATCTAAAGCTTCTAATATTTCTGTTGAAGATATTTTTACAGTTCTTGGTAATCCAGAAACTAAATTTCTACCTCTCACTTCCATATATACTTCTTTTTCTCTAGGAAAAGCAGTACCAATTCTTATTTTTAAATCTTCCGCAGTACGTTCTCCAATCATCATATTATGCTTTTTTCTTATGTACTTTATTATAGCTTCATCAAATTTGTCCCCAGCTATTTTAATTGACTTGCTGACAACTATACCGCCTAAAGATATAACCGCTACATCTGTCGTTCCGCCCCCAATATCTATTACCATATTTCCTACTGGTTTATATATATCTAATTCTGCTCCAATAGCTGCTGCAATAGGTTCTTCTATGAGATAAGTCTTTTTAGCACCGGCTTGATTGCTTGCATCTATTACTGCTTTCTTTTCAACCTCTGTTACTCCACTTGGAACACATATTATTATTCTAGGCCTAAAAAGCATTTTGCCTATGGCTTTATTAATAAAATGTTTTAACATTTTTTGTGTGATTTCAAAATCTGATATTACACCATCCCTCAATGGTCTAATTGCAACAATACTCCCAGGTGTTCTACCAAGCATTCTTCTTGCTTCTTCCCCTACTGCCAATACTTTATTAGTATTTTTATTAATAGCTACTACTGACGGTTCTTTTAATACTATTCCCTTCCCTTTTATATATACTAATATACTAGCAGTACCTAAATCAATACCAATATCCGTCCTAAATCCAAGCATTCGACCTAACCTCACTTTCTTTTATTATCTTGTATTTAAAGCGAATCCGCAAGCTTTATAATGTAAAATAATTAATAAATATTCTATTTATTTTCGCAAACATATTTATATAAAAAATTACATTTTACTTATTCTCAATTTAAAAGAGTATATATATATTTCTAAATTTACTCATAATTTCCCTTTATCTATTTCTACAAAATGTATGAAATTCCTTTAATTTTTTTATTTTTCAAAAAAAATATTATCCTTCCAAATGGAAGGATAATATTTTCCCTCTGTATATAAATTCTGTTCTAATCCATAGGAAACTATATCCCTTATCGAACTATAAGTATCTCTGAATATAATTCCCATTCATGGATATAATCAAAATCTTCCTTGATTTGTCTGATTTATTCAAGGAGATTTTGTTCTTGTTTATTGTCTATTAAGGGCTTGGTATTTCATTTTTGTAGCTTTCCCACCCCTAATATGCCTTTCAGCTTTATTCTTATCTAGTACTTTTTTTACTTTTCCTGCTATAAGAGGGTTTATCTTAGGAAGACGTTCGGTAACGTCTTTATGAACAGTGCTTTTACTAACACCAAATACGCTTGCCGTTTGCCTTACGGTTGCTTGCTCCTTTATTATGTATTTTGCAATTTCTATAGCTCTTTCTTCTATATAATCTTTCAAATATCCAACCCCCTTTGCCTACTTGTTTAGAGTCTTTTTTTACATTAATATGCATCTTGTTCACATTATAGAACTAATGTGTCCCTTATTTTGTAAACTTAGGTAAATACAGCTTAGGGTCAATATGTTTTCCATCTTTTATAACCTCAAAATGAAGATGAGGACCTTGAGCAATCTCAAAACCTGCTCCCTTACCAACTCCGCTAATTGGGTCTCCCTGTTTTACTTTTTGTCCTACAGTAACCATCTCGTCCGTTGATAAGTTGCCGTATTTAGTCACCAGTCCATTTCCATGATCTATAGTTATAACTATTCCCAATGCATAATCTTTTTTTATTTGAGTAATAGTCCCATCTAATACTGCCCTTACCACACTTCCTTCTCTTGCCTTAATATCAATGCCATTATGTGTAGTCCACTGCTCTAGAGTTTTTGAATAAACTAGCTTATCTTCAGCATAATCCATTGATATTGTTCCAATAACAGGCATTATCATTGATTTTACTTTACTTTTAGCCGCCTTTTTAACCACTGCTTTTGAAGAACTTACAGCCTTTATCTTTTGTTTTTCTGTAGACTTAGTCTCTTTATCCTTTGTTTTTTTAGATTCTTTATCATTTGCTACTTCTACTACTTCTATATCTGGAATATTGATATTTTCTTCTTCATCTAATGAAAACTCTGTATCTGAATTTGATTCCCCGGCTAAAAGCAAATCATCATTGTTTTCTATCGCTTTATACTTATTGAAATTATTATTAGAAACCCAAACGGCAGTTGTCGCAACTATACAAATACATAAAAACAAAATAAGATAGAATCCATCTTTATCTAATAACTTTGAAATATTATTCCTAAAATTTAACCATTTATTTTTCTGATAATCATTTTTATCTTCCAAGTAAATCACCTCCACATCTAGTATTATCACCATTTATTAGTATTTAATACATGTTTTTTGTTTTTTGGGATAAAATTTTAAAGCAAAAAGAAAAATGCTCTAAAACATAAGTTTCAGAGCACTAACTAATATGTTAATTAATATATCTTCTTTATTTCTACTCCTGTATAATAATGTTTCAAAATCTCTTTGAATGTACTTCCCTTTTTCGCCATACCATTGGCTCCCCATTGACTCATTCCGACACCATGACCATATCCTACAGTCTCTATTTCAATAGATCCGTTTTTTCGTAACATTATTTTAAAATTGGTAGAATTGAGATTAAATAAGCCCCTTATTTCTCTGCCCGATACAATTTTACCGTCTATCATAATTTTCATAACTCTGCCGCTATGGCTTCTTTCTATGAGTTTAATTTTCTGCTGCAAGTTATTTTTAGTTAATTTTACATTCGGATATTTTGATTTTATCTTTGAAATAAATTCATCGACCGTCATTTTGACTACTTCTCTTAATTTTGGCGCCCCATCTTCATAAGGACTAGGAACACTTCTAAGGTATGGGAGTTTCGAAGCAAATACTGCCTCCGAATCTTCCGTCATTCCTCCACTCGTCGAATGGAAAAGAGGTTCGATAGGTTTCCCATTGTATGTAATAATTAGTCCTCTTGTACTGTCTACTGCTTGTTCTATTTTAGGCCAGTACTCTTTCATCCAATTTTCCGAATGCAGTTTAATAAGTTCGTCTTTAGAGAGCCAAGCTTGACAATGTATCCCTGTACATAGTGGTGCTTCTGGATGATCTGGATGACCGTTTTTAAACTTTTCCAAGTGATATATTGCATATGTTCTAGCAGCCACTGCTTGAGCTTTTAAGGCTTCAATTTCAAATGCTGCTGGCATTTCGGCTGCAACTACCCCTTTTATATATTCATCTAATTCGATTTCCTCAACCTCTTTTGTATTGATATTATAAACCTTTATAATTTTCTCCTTGTTTAAATCTTCTTCTATAACTCTATTTTTATATTTTGTATCTGAAGGACCTCCTATCAACAGTAATATCGGAATTATTATTATTATAAATAATAAAAAAAGCAGATATAATCCTAGTTCCCTCATATTCTCCCCCTTAGTTTATATAATTTGTTCTTAAATATAATTATGTTTCACACTAGAGAAATATGCATTGGACTATGGGGAATCTTACTCATATAATTTATTTAGTAAATATTTCGTTTTATTATGTCATAAAAAAAAAGATTTCCCGGGAAATTGGAAATCTTTTTGTCTTCATGTCGATTGTTATAATTAATAGTCGTCAGTCAATAGCCATTAGTCTTTAATTACTTTTCTATTGTTACTATTCGTCATTCAATATTCACTTCCTATATATTTTTGCTCCTAATTTTGATAATTTCTGTTCTATATTTGAATATCCTCTGTCTATATGAAATATATTGCTTATTTCTGTTTCTCCTTCTGCTACAAGTCCGGAAAGTATTAATGCCGCTCCTGCTCTTAAATCTGTCGCTTTTACGGGTGCACCCATCAATTTATTAGTACCTTGTATAATTGCACTTCTTCCTTCTATCTTAATATTCGCACCCATTCGCTTTAACTCATCAACATGCATAAATCTATTTTCAAATACGGTTTCAATAATTATACTTGTACCATCGGATACACTCATTAATGCCATAAATTGTGCCTGCATATCCGTTGGAAATCCCGGATACGGCATCGTTTTTATATCAATGGACTTTATATTCTTTTTACCTACTACTCTGATTTTATCTCCATCTTCAATTATTTCTGCTCCCGTTTCTTTCAGTTTAGCAATAATTGATTTTACATGATCTACTACTACATTTTCTACGATTATATCTCCTTTGGTTATAGCTGCCGCTACCATAAAAGTTCCTGCTTCGATTCTATCAGGTATTATTTGATGTCTGCCTCCATATAATGTCTTTACTCCCTTTATCTTAATTGTACTAGTACCTGCTCCTTTTATATCTCCTCCGATTTTATTTAGGAAATTTGCTAAATCTACTATTTCAGGTTCTTGTGCTGCATTCTCTATTATTGTCTCTCCTTCCGCAAGCGCTGCCGCCATCATAATATTTTCCGTTGCTCCCACGCTAGGAAAATCAAGATATATTCTCTCTCCTTTAAGTTTGTCTGCACTGGCCTCTACATACCCATGCCCTACTTCAATCTCTGCTCCTAATGCCTTAAATCCCTTAAGGTGTAAATCTATCGGTCTTGTTCCTATTGCACAGCCTCCCGGCATTGAAACTCTAGCCTTTCCCATTCTTGCCAACAATGGACCCATGACTAAAAATGATGCTCTCATTTTTTTCATTAACTCATATGGAGCTTCAAAATTATCTATTATCGACGCATTTATTTGTAATTTTTCTCTAGAAACTCTTTTTACATCTGCCCCTAGAGAAGATAATACCTCACATATTACATCTACATCTCTTAAATCTGGTACATCTTCTAGTATACATTCACCTGTTGACAATAGCGATGCCGCTATTATAGGTAAAGCTGAATTTTTTGCTCCACTTATTCTAACAGTCCCTTTCAATGGTGGACTTTTTTCTACGATGATTTTTGCCAATTTGTTTCCTCCCATGCTATATGAATTTTACATTTTTCATTTTCAATTTTACATTTTAATCTAGTATCCAATCGAAATTATTGGTGTTCCTATCCATATATAGGTTTTATCTTCATACTCGTTGTATCTTAAAGCTATATTTACATTCATTTTATTATTTCCAGTATATATAAATTCGTCTATTAAAGGTGAATAAGCAGAAATACTTATGAGAGAATCATTAAAAAGTCCCTCAACCTTTCTACCATTTATGCTGTTTAGTGCTTTAGATACTTTTTTTATTTTTTCATCTTCATTTAATTTTCCATCAAATGTCCCAATAATGCAAGTAGTAATTTTTGGACTTGTATTGAAATTGCTGTAAATGTTTTTAATTTCATCCACAGTTCTTTTTAATCCTTCTGAATATTCCTGTACTATATCAATTACTAAATCTGTTTCACCAGTGTTGTCATCTGGATTTTTATAAGAAGAAATTATTACTGTAATAGTCCTTTTATATTTATCTTTCCCCCATATCGTCAATTGTATTAAATCATCTGATTGTATTATATCCTCATAATAGCAGCTATCTGCATTATCATCATTATACATTTCATAAAATAGATTCTTGTCCACTTTTGAACCATCTATACCTACTTTTTCTACAATTTCCTTTATTAATTTTTCAACGCTATCTAATTCTAAATATGTATCATTAATTTTTCCAGAAAAATTTACATTTATTTCCAATAATTTAGCGTCCGTTTCATTAAATGCTTTTATTAGAGCATCTTCTTTTATAGAAGTATTAAAATCGTCAGCTGATACATAATTTAATACAGATAGAATAATTATAATTCCTATTGATAATACTATTTTTAATCTACTCATTTTTTCTTTCCCTCCTCCAAAGATTTGAGGAAAGGACAAAACAGATAAAAATGTAAAGGGGGACGAAAACATTTTTATCCTATCGCCCTTTCCTCTATTAAAAGTTTTGACAGGAGGGATAGAATTTATACATTTTTTTGCAGAAATTTAGCACTTGAAAATTTTTTAGGGCGATAGTCCGTTGATTTATAAGAATTTCAGAATAAGCACTAAAAATTTGAGATTTTCCGATTTTTGCTGGAAACTACAGAGAAAAAATTTGCAAAATAAAAGCATCCTTTTTATAATAGTTTTACCACAAACACATTAAAAAAAGGATGCTGATAGGATGAACAAAAGTTACCTAAAACAATTATTCACCTATATTAATAGGGTATATGATATAGGAGAAAAAATCAATACTT
>NZ_FQXO01000052.1 GCF_900129995.1 Caloranaerobacter azorensis DSM 13643
TGCTGACTTCTCAAGGTTCAGCTATACATCACTGCATAGGTTGTCATTTTGAAATTCATCTAAATGACGTACCCTTGAGACCTCCCGGGGTAAGCGTAACCACTTTCCTCCCATATATCCGCCACATTTACTGCATAAACCTTCGGACCGTTTTGGGCTTTGTTTTGCTACGCAAACTCACCCGATTTATACAGCCTCGAATGTGGTTCGTGTACCTCGGACCAGGATTTTGCCTCCGGCTTCCTTCAGATTCCACCTCGCGATGGACACCCTTGCCTTTAGCTAGTGGTTGGCACGGTCAACCCCCACAGTGGACTTTCACCACCTAGTTGTTACGCATGCCCGGCACACAAAAAAGGGGCAATAAGTTTAGCCTACTGCCCCAATTTCCCAATATCCTTTCTATAATACATATTTTCAAAATTAATTTTTTCAATATTATCATATGCAATCTCTCTAGCTTCTTCTAGAGAATTTCCTAAAGCCGTAACTGTAAGTACTCTACCTCCATTTGTATAAATTTTATCATCTACTTTTTTCGTTCCTCCATGAAAAACAATAACTTCTTTATCAACTCTATCTAGTCCTGTAATTAGCTTCCCTTTTTCATAGCTTATTGGATAACCTCTCGATGCTGCTACTACACATACGCAATATTTATCTTCCCACTTCAAATCATCTTCTATCAATTCTCCAGACAAAGTCTTTTCAAAAACTTCAATTATATCGCTCTTTAATCTTGGGAGTATTACCTCGGTTTCTGGATCGCCCATTCTAACATTAAATTCTAAAACTTTAGGTCCGTCCTTTGTAAGCATAAGCCCTATAAATAAAATTCCCTGATAAAAAATCTTTTCCATTTTCAATCCATACATAATACGGTCTAATATTTCTTCTCTAATAGTATTTTTTAGTGCTTGAGTAAATAATGGGTGTGGTGAAAAGCATCCCATACCACCTGTATTAGGCCCTTCATCTCCTTCAAATATCTTCTTATAATCTTTTGCACTCTCCATAGGTATTATTTTTTTGCCATCAATAATACATAGAAGCGACGCCTCTATACCTTCCAAATATTCTTCTATAACTATATTTTCACCAGATAAACCAAACTTCTTCTTCTCCATCATATCAATTACAGTTTTTTCGGCTTCTTGTCTAGTTTTACAGATTACTACGCCTTTTCCACCAGCTAAACCGTCTGCTTTTACTACTAAAGGATATTCAAAACTACCGAGAGCTTCAATTGCATTTTTACTATCTTTAAAGGTTTTGTATTTCGCTGTAGGTATATTATACCTTTCCATGAATTTTTTGGCAAATATTTTACTGCCTTCTAGCATTGCACCTTTTTTATCCGGCCCTATTATATCAAGTCCTTTTTCTTTGAATTTATCGACAATACCTTCTACCAATGGTGCTTCAGGACCTACTATAGTCAAATCAATATTCTCCTTTAAAGCGAATCCTAATAAAAGTTCTATATCTTCAGCCTTTATGTTTACATTTTCAGCAATCTCACTTATTCCTCCATTACTGGGTATACAATATATTTTACTTACCTTCGGACTTTTAGATACCTTCCAAACTATTGCATGCTCCCTTGCACCACCGCCTACAACTAAAACCTTCATTCCCTATTCATCCTTTCATTTTCGCTATTTAATTCTGCCATTCGACTATTGACTATCAACTGATAGCTATTAACTGCCTGTCAACTGTCTACTGTTAACTGTCAACTGACTTTACATTTTCAATTTTATATTAATTTTACATTTTAAATTTTCAATTTTAAATTTATGATAACGCTAATGCTTAAAATGCCTCATACCTGTAAATACCATAGCTATACCATATTTATTTGCTGCTTCAATAGACTCTTTATCTCTAATTGAACCCCCAGGCTGAATAATTGCAGTTATTCCTGCTTTATAAGCTGCTTCTACACAATCAGGGAATGGGAAGAATGCATCAGATGCCATTACACTGTTTTTAACTCTATTTCCACCCTGTTTTATAGCATTCTCTAAAGCCCATATCCTACTAACCTGCCCTGGCCCAACAGCAACAGTTCCTTTATCCTTAGCTAATACAATCGCATTAGACTTCACATTCTTCACTGCCTTCCAAGCAAATAATAAATCTTCTAATTCTCTTTCAGTAGGTTTTCTCTCTGTTACAAATTTAAGTTCATCTTGTATAAGTTTAGTATTTCTGTCTTGAATTAATATTCCGCCTAATACTCTTTTAATATCATATCCACTTTCTTCTCTCGCAGTAATTTCAGGTAAAACTAATATTCTAATATTTTTCTTAGAAGTAAGCACTTCCAAAGCTTCATCAGTATACGATGGAGCTATCACTACTTCTATAAAGATTTTATTTATCATCTCGGCAGTCTCTCTATCAATCTCCCTATTTGCCGCAATAATTCCACCAAATATTGACACTTTATCTGACTCATATGCTTTTTTAAATGCCTCACTAATAGTATTACCGCTGCCTATACCACATGGATTAGTATGTTTTACAGCTACTACAGTCGGTTCTTCAAATTCCTTTAAAATCTCTAATGCACCATTTGTATCGTTTATGTTATTAAAAGATAGTTCTTTTCCATGAAGCTTTTTTGCCTGTCCTAAAGTTCCTTTTATTGAATATACATAAGTATAAAATGCTGCTTTCTGATGAGGATTTTCCCCATATCTTAAATCTTGCTTTTTCTCAAATGTTAAAGTAATTAAATCTGGAAGCTCTATATTGGCTATTTTATTAAAATACTCCGATATTAATGCATCATAATGACTTGTATATTGAAATACTTTAGCAGCAAGATATTCTTTAGTCTTTAAACTTACGTCTCCATTTTCATCTAACTCATCTATTACTTTGTCATAATCATTAGGATCTACTATAACTGTAACGTATTTATAGTTTTTAGCTGCTGCTCTAAGCATAGATGGGCCACCTATATCGATATTTTCTATTATCTCTTCATGAACTGCATTAGGATTACTTACTGTTTCCTTAAAAGGATATAGATTGTTAACAACCATATCTATACAGTCTATTTCAAGCTCCTTTAAAGTTTTAATATGAGCATCATTATCTCTTATTGAGAGTATTCCAGCATGAATTTTAGGATGCAGTGTCTTTACCCTTCCATCAAGACATTCAGGAAAACCTGTTATATCTGAAATATCTATAGTTTCTATCCCATTTTCAGCTAGCTTTTTTCTTGTTCCCCCAGTTGATATAATTTCCCATCCTAATTCCTTTAGCTTTCTTGAAAATTCTACTATGCCTGTCTTATCATATACGCTAATAAGTGCTCTCTTCAAAATAAATACCTCCCCTTTTCATTTCCATTAGACAGCTATCAGTCGCCATGACACTACAAATGGAAATGTAAAATGTAAAATTAAAAATTGATTTCAATTATCCATTGTTAATTAGCAAATAATTTTACATTTTAAATTTTCAATTTTAAATTTCTAATCCCTAATTATCACCTTTCTGCCTATGACTTCTAATTTGTTTTCACAAAACAATTTTACTGCCATTGGTAAGAGCTTATGTTCTATTTCCAACACTTTTTCTCTAAGTGTATCTACAGTATCATTATTATCTACAAAAACGGCTTCCTGTAATATAATAGGTCCTGTATCTGCCCCTTCATCGACAAAATGGACAGTAGCACCCGTTATTTTAACCCCATAATCTAACACTGCTCTATGAACTTTTTCTCCATAATATCCTTTCCCGCAAAAGCTCGGAATCAAAGAAGGATGTATATTAATAATTCTATTTTTATAACGATTAACAAACTCTTTGCTCAATACTTTTAAATATCCTGCTAATACTACTAATTCAACTTGCCGTTTTTCTAGTTCATCTAATATTTTTAAATCAAATTCTATATCACTATTAAATTCCTTCCTATTTATATAGAGAGCTTCTATTAAATTTTTTCTTGCTCTTACAAGCCCATAAGCATCTTTTCTATTAGAAATTACAACCTTTATTTTTCCATTTATATAGCCTTTATCTATACTATCAATCAAGGCCTGAAGATTAGTCCCGCCTCCTGAAATTAAAACGCCAATATTTACTGATGACATATTCTAATGCCACCTTCTCCCTTTTTTACCTCTCCTATTAGATATGCCCTTTCTCCTATGCTGTCTAGATATTCTATTACTCTATCTCCATCTTCTTTATCTACAGCTATAACCATTCCAATTCCCATATTAAAAGTAGAATACATTTCTTTTTTATCGATTCTACCTAATTTTTCGATTAATTTAAAAATAGCTGGTGTATCTATATATCTAACATCTATATCTGCAACAAATCCTTCAGGAAGCATTCTCGGTATATTCTCATAAAATCCTCCACCTGTAATATGACTCATTCCCTTTACAGCATATTTATCTAAAATCTTTTCAATTACATCTGCATATATACGAGTAGGTTTTAATAACTCTTCCCCCAAAGTCGTTCCCAATTCATCCACATATTGATTGACGCTGAATTTCTCTATTTCAAAAAATAACTTTCTAACTAAAGAAAAACCGTTGCTATGAAGTCCACTAGATTTAAGTCCTATCAAAACATCTCCTTCAGAAATGCTTAAGCCGTCAATAATTTTATCTTTAGCTACTATACCTACTGCAAATCCAACTAAATCGTATTCACCTTTACTGTAAACACCGGGCATTTCAGCAGTTTCTCCTCCTATTAAAGCACATCCAGCTTTTACGCAACCGTTCGCTACTCCTTCAACTATTTTTGAAATAACTGTAGGCTCTATATTATATGTCCCAATATAATCAAGAAAAAACAAAGGTTTTGCACCCTGACACAATATATCATTTACACACATCGCAACACAATCTTCTCCAATTGTATCGTGCTTATCCATCATATAAGCGACTTTTAGTTTAGTTCCCACTCCATCCGTTCCCGATACTAAAATAGGTTCCTTGTATTTATCTGTATCTATTTTAAAAAGGCCACTAAAGCCTCCTATACTCGACATAACTCCTTTAGTATGAGTCTTCTTTACATGTTCTTTAATCAGATTAACCGCTTCATATCCAGCTTTAATATCAACACCCGCATCTTTATAAGTAATACCTTTAGTACCCATATAAACCTCCTTATAGGAATGTAAAATGTTAAATGTAAAATGTAAAATTTAAAATTAATAATTAATAATTTTTCATTTTCAATTTTAAATTTTTACTCCAACGGTACTTCCATAGGATAATCACCATTAAAACAAGCTAAACAAAATCCTCCATTTTTACCTGTAGTTTTTATAAGCCCTTCGATAGATAAATAACTCAAACTGTCTGCATTTATCAGCTTTCTAATCTCTTCAGTAGTATTCTTTGCACCTATAAGTTGTTTTCTCTCGGGAGTGTCTATCCCAAAGAAACAAGGATACTTGACAGGTGGTGAGCTTATTCTTACATGCACTTCTTTAGCTCCAGCCGATTTTAGAATATCTACAATCCTTCTTATAGTAGTCCCTCTAACTATAGAATCATCTACTAAAACGACTCTCTTTCCTTTTATATTCTCCTTTAATACATTAAGTTTAAGTCTTACTCCCTGCTCCCTTAACTCTTGACTAGGCTTAATAAAAGTTCTCCCGACATATCTATTCTTTATTAATCCTTCGCTAAAAGGTATTCCCGACTCCTCTGAAAATCCGATTGCAGCAGCCGTCCCCGAATCTGGAACGGATATAACTATATCCGCATCGACTTTAGACTCTCTTGCTAAAATTCTTCCCGCTTCTTTTCTAGCAAGATAAACGCTAATTCCATCCATTATACTATCAGGCCTAGCAAAATAGATTAACTCGAAAATACATAGACTTTTTTTGCACCATTTATCATATGGTATACTTTTCATACCTTTTGCATCAATAATTATGATTTCTCCAGGTTCTACATCTCTAATAAAATCAGCACCAACAGTATCTAACGCACAACTTTCAGATGCAATAACGAAACCTTTCTTTAATTTCCCTATACATAAAGGCCTTATCCCATATGGATCTCTTACTCCTATTAACATATCTCCCATAGTCAATACTAATGCATAAGAGCCTCTAATAAGTTCCATAACCTTTTTTATTGCACTTTCAATGCCAAATTTATGATATCTTGCTATCAAATTAACTATTACTTCAGTATCTATAGTAGTTTGAAGTACGACGCCTTCTTCCTCTAATATCTCTCTTATGGTACGAGCATTTACTAAATTGCCATTATGGGCTAGTGCAATATCTCCATTTTTATATTTAACTACTAAAGGTTGAGCATTTGAAGCTCTACTCTCTCCTGTTGTAGAATATCTGACATGCCCTATACTTATATTGCCATCAAGATTTTTCAAAACATCGTCATCAAATACTTCAGATACCAATCCCATACCTTTACAGTATTTGATTTTACCTTTATTATTAATAGCTATACCGCAGCTTTCCTGTCCTCTATGCTGCAGAGAATATAAGCCGAAATAAGTAAGTTTAGAAATGTCCTGTATATCATTTGAATATATTCCAACTATACCGCATTCTTCATTTAACTTATCACTACAGACTAGCCCATTATACATGGCAATACACTCCTTAATTTATCTGTAATATCCTCCACTTTAACATCGATTACTAAATCGCCATTAATTTTTATTGATAATTTATCTTTTATAGTTCTTCCTAATACTGTAAATGGGATTTCGTATCTGTTACATAATTCTTTTAATTTGTCTACATTGTTTGTATCTAAAGATACCAATATTCTTGATTGACTTTCTGAAAATAAGTATATATCTTCTCTTAAATCTGTATCTACTGAAATTTCAGCTCCTAAATTACTTTTAGCTAAACATTCAGATAATGCTAATGCTAATCCTCCCTCACTCAAATCGTGAGCCGACTTTATAAGTTTTTTATCTATAAGCTCAACACATAAATCTTGTAATCTTTTTTCTAAATCTAAATCTATTTCTGGTACTTCACCTAATTCTAAACCGTGAATTACTTTTAAATATTCACTCGCACCAATTTCTTCTTTAGTTGAACCTAAAAGTACAATAATATCGCCTTCCTCTTTAAATTCCATAGTCATAACTTTATCTAGATCATCTATAAGTCCAATCATTCCTATTATCGGAGTCGGATATATTGCATTTTCTGGAGTTTCGTTGTAAAAACTTACATTACCACTTACAACTGGAATATTGAACTTCCTGCAGGCTTCACTTATACCTAAAATGCTCTCTCTAAACTGCCAGAATCTATCTGGCTTCTCTGGATTTCCAAAATTAAGTCCATCAGTAATAGCTAAAGGCTTCCCACCAGTTACAACAATATTTCTAGCCGCTTCGGCAACTGCAATTCGAGCCCCTCTTCTAGGATTTAAATAACAATATCTACTATTACAATCTGTCGTAGCGGCTATGGCTTTATTCGTTTCATCAATTCTAATTACAGCGGCATCCGAACCGGGAGTTATTACTGTATTCGTTCTTACCTGATAATCGTACTGATTATAAACCCATTCTCTACTGCATAAGTTTGTAGAGCTAATCATTTTAAATAATACTTCATTTAAATCATTAACTTCCTTTAATTTATCTATCGAAAGAGCTCTCTTTTTATCTATATACTCTGGCTTTTCATATTCTCTGTAATATTTGGGTGCCTCATCAGCTAAAGACTTTGCAGGTACCCTGCCAACTATTTTGCCATTTTCCATAATAGTCAACATTCCATCGTCTGTAACTTTTCCTATAACGGCCGAATGAAGTCCCCATTTGTCAAATATCTTTTTAACCTTTTCTTCTGCACCTTTTTTTATAACAAGAAGCATTCTTTCTTGTGATTCCGATATCATTACTTCTACAGGTAGCATTCCTTCTTCTCTTCTAGGAACTAATGACACATCTATTACCATACCTGAATTACCTCTGGAAGCCATTTCACTACACGCCGATGTCAATCCAGCAGCTCCTAAATCCTGTATGCCGACAACATAATCTGTATCTAGAAGTTCAAGACAAGCCTCTAATAACAACTTTTCCATAAATGGATCTCCAACTTGGACTGCTGACTTCTTAACTGCTGTTTCTTCAGTCAGTTCTACAGAAGCAAAACTCGCTCCTCCTATCCCATCTCTTCCAGTAGATGCGCCTACATACATAACTAAATTTCCAACACCTGCCGCAGTTCCTCTATGAATTTTATCGTGTTCAATAACTCCGATACACATAGCATTTACTAAAGGATTACCTTTATAACATTTATTGAAATATACTTCTCCACCTACCGTTGGAATACCGATGCAATTTCCATATCCTCCAATTCCTGAAACTACTCCACTAAATAAATATCTCATATGAGCGTCATCTTCTATTTCTCCAAATCTTAGAGAATTTAGAAGTGCTATTGGCCTTGCTCCCATTGCAAAAATATCTCTGATAATTCCTCCAACACCGGTTGCAGCTCCTTGGTAAGGCTCTACTGCGGAAGGATGATTGTGGCTTTCTATTTTCATCGCTATGGCTTTGTTATCTCCTATATCGATAATTCCAGCATTTTCGCCAGGCCCTTGAAGTACTCTTTCATTTGATGTCGGAAAATGCTTAAAAAGTGCTCTTGAGTTCTTGTAACTGCAATGTTCAGACCACATAACGCCGTACATATTTAACTCTAAATTATTAGGTTCTCTACCTAGAATTTCTAATATTTTATCGTATTCTTCCCTAGTAAGTCCTACACTTTCCCAAGGCTTATTGTTCATCACTCGAAATGTCCCCTCTCTAAATAATCTATTATAGATTTGAATAGTATTAGTCCGTCTTCATTCCCTAACAATAGTTCTGAAGCCCTTTCAGGATGCGGCATCATTCCCAATACATTACCCGCTTTATTACATATTCCTGCAATATTTTTTACAGAACCATTCGGATTTGATTTTTCATCTATTAAACCTTCTTCACTGCAATATCTAAAGACAATTTGATTATTTTTTTCGAGCTGAGCTAATCCTTCTTCATCAATAAAATAATTACCTTCACCATGAGCTATAGGTATATTAATGACTTGCCCTTTTTCACAATTTAAAGTAAAAGGTGTAGTGTTATTCTCGACTCTAATAGGAACAGTTTTACATATAAACTTAAGATTATTGTTCCTTATAAGTGCTCCAGGAAGTAATCCTACCTCCGTTAATATCTGAAATCCATTGCAAATTCCTATTACCAATTTACCTTTATTAGCATGTTTAACTACACTGTCCATGATTTTAGAAAATCTTGCTATTGCTCCACATCTTAAATAATCACCGTATGAAAAACCACCCGGCAGAATTATCACGTCATATTTTTCTATATTTTCTGTATCATGCCAAACATAATCTACATCCTTCTTAAGAACATTTGATAATACTTTGTAGCAGTCTATATCACAATTAGATCCAGGAAAAACAACGACTCCGAATTTCATTTTTAACCCTCCAGTATCTCAAAACTATACTTTTCCATAACCGTATTAGCCAATAATTTCTCACACATCTCTTTTATCTTGATTTCGGCTTCTTCTTTATCCATATCTTCAAGTTCAAGCTCAATTATCTTCCCTATTCTCACTTTATTAACTTCTCTATACCCTAAAGAATCTAATGCTTCTTTTACCGCATTGCCTTGAGGGTCTGAAATGCCTTTTTTTAAGGTTACATAAACTACTGCCTTCATTATAAAACCTCCTCTACTCTCCTCAATACTTCCTTATAAGCATCCTCTACTTTACCTAAATCTCTTCTAAACCTATCTTTATCCATTTTTTGATTTGTTTCTTTATCCCATAGTCTGCATGTATCTGGTGATATTTCATCAGCTAAAATAATTCTACCATCATATCTTCCAAACTCCAATTTGAAATCTATGAGTTTTAATCCAATCTTTCCGAAAAAATCCACTAATATTTCATTTATCTTTAATGCCTTTTGTTTTATTACCTCTACCTCTTCTTTACCTGCAAGTTTTAATGCTTGTATATGGTAATCATTAATTAATGGATCACCTAATTCATCATTTTTATAACAAAATTCAAGAACTGTAGTCTCTAACTGTGTTCCCTCTTCAAATCCAAGCCTTTTTGCTAAAGAACCCGCTGCAACATTTCTTACAATAACCTCTATTGGTATGATTTCTACAGCTTTAACTAGCATTCTTCTTTCATCAATTAATTTGACAAAATGTGTTTCTATTCCGGCATTCTCTAGTAATTCAAAAAGCATTGCCGATATTTTATTGTTTATAACTCCCTTGTTTTCTATAGTTTCTTTCTTCTCTCCATTAAATGCAGTTGCATCATCCTTATACTCAATTAAATAAACTTTTTCATCATCAGTTTTATAAACTCTTTTCGCCTTTCCCTCATAAACAAATTCTCTTTTCATTCTAACCCCTCCTAATTTTTTTCTTTTATTTGTCTATCCTTTTCTTCAACAACTCTTTTCATTTCCTCTCTGTACTCTCTTAACTTATCCTTTAATTCTGTATATTTTAGCGACAATATTTCAACTGCTAATAATCCCGCATTTTCTGCTCCATTAATAGCTACAGTTGCAACTGGTATGCCTTTTGGCATCTGAACTATTGATAATAGAGAATCCATCCCATCTAATGTTGAAGATTTAATTGGCAAACCAATAACAGGCAGAATAGTTACTGCCGCTAAAACACCTGGAAGATGAGCCGCTTTTCCTGCCGCTGCAATTATCAAATCAAATCCATTATTCTCTGCATTTTTTGCAAATTCTAATGCCTTATATGGTGTTCTGTGAGCCGATAATACTCTTACTTCTCTCTCAATTCCAAACTTATCTAATATTTCCAATGTCTTTGAAACTATTGGAAAGTCTGAATCACTTCCCATAACAACAGCTACTTTCATTCTAAAACCTCCCCTTTCAATTTTAATCAATACTATAATCATAAACATAAAAGTCCGAAATGAAAACACTTTATTCCGGACTTTTACTAATCTGCCAACCCTTCTACTTATTAACTCGGTATTATAAATTTTAAAATAAATAGTATTCCTAAAACATACATTATAGGTGAAACTTGTTTCCCTTTACCTGTTAACAATTTTAATAAAATGTAAGAAATCATACCAAATACTATACCATCAGCAATGCTATAAGTTAACGGCATCATTATTATTGTC
Source organism: Caloranaerobacter azorensis DSM 13643 (assembly GCF_900129995.1). Taxonomy (GTDB): domain Bacteria; phylum Bacillota; class Clostridia; order Tissierellales; family Thermohalobacteraceae; genus Caloranaerobacter; species Caloranaerobacter azorensis. The sequence goes on from NZ_FQXO01000052.1 coordinate 11,252, forward strand.
AAAAATGCTGGGATCGCCTCTGTAAAATCTTCTAAATTTATCTTTTTAATTGGAGACATCATAAATAAACCAACTAATATTAAAGCTGGTGCAGTAGCAGCACTTGGAACCATTGTAAATAATGGTGAGAATAATAGGGCTATCGCAAACATACCCGCAGTTGTTAATGATGTTAAACCTGTTCTACCACCTTCGGCTACTCCTGATGCACTTTCTACATAAGTTGTAACAGTACTTGTTCCCAAAATGGCACCAACAGTAGTACCTATGGCATCGGCAAATAGAGCCTGTTTTGCTTTAGGTAGTTTACCTTCTTTATCAAGCATATCAGCTTTAGATGCAACTCCTACTAATGTACCAACAGTATCAAACATGTCAACAAATAGGAATGTAAATAAGACTACTAACATGTCTAAAGTAAATATACTTGAAAAATCAAATTTAAACATTATAGGTGATAATGAAGGAGGTAAACTTATAATCTTCATTCCTTCAGGTATTTGTGTTACACCCATAGGAATACCTATTATAGTAGTAATAATAATCCCTATTAATAATGCACCTTTTACATTTCTAGCTAATAAAATACCTGTAACTACTAAACCTATTAATGCCAACAAAGGTGATTTACTTGTTATATCGCCTAATTTTACTATTATCCCATCTAATTTACCATCACCAACATAGGTCATTCCTGTTTTTACAATTCCTGAATTAACTAATCCTATAAAAGCTATAAACAAACCAATTCCTACTGAAACGGCATGCTTTATATTTAATGGAATACAATTTATGATTGCTTCACGAACATTTAAGAATGTTAGTATTATAAATATAATTCCTTCTAAAAATACTGCTGTTAATGCAACTTGCCATGAATATCCCATTTTTAATACAACTGTATAAGCAAAGTATGCATTTAATCCCATACCTGGTGCTAATGCGAATGGATAATTTGCATAAAGTGCCATTACTAATGTTGCTATGATAGCCGATAGAGCCGTTGCAGTAAATAATGCCTTGGAGTCCATACCAGTTGCAGATAAAGTCGATGGATTAACTATTAGTATATACGCCATTGTCATAAAAGTTGTTATACCTGCTGTAATCTCTGTTTTGATGGTTGTATTGTTTTCTGACAGCTTAAAAAATTTCTCCATTACTATGCCTCCTTATTTTTTATTTAATTCTGACTGTTAACTTGTCAGCCTAATTTAATATAATTAAAAGCCCGGCCAGGGTAGGTTTTTATTCTATAAGTGAAACCTACCCGACCGGGCTTTTATCCCCTCGGTGTGATATTACACATGGTAATACCTGTACCGCTCGGACCAGACGAAAACATTACATAAAAGTAAAGTTCTCCGGAACCCTAGGTACACTTTCACTCATAGTCAAGCAATTTACGGTTGCTTGGTAGAGACTCCCCGGCCATATTCCAGGGATTATATGAGTGATATAATTCTGTTTTCTTAAGACTAATGATAACAGATTAAAATATATAAGTCAATACTTTTTACGAATATTAAATATAATTAATAAAAATAATGTTTGTTATAGTACGAACATTATTTACTCCCATTCAATAGTTCCAGGTGGTTTAGACGTTATATCGTATACCACTCTGTTTACATTTTCTACATTATTAACTATTTTATTTGATATTTCCTCTAATATATCAAATGGTATTTTAGCCCAATCTGCTGTCATTCCATCCGTACTAGTTACCGCTCTTAACACTACTAGATGACTGTATGTTCTTTCATCCCCCATAACCCCTACGCTTTTTACGTCTGGTAGAACGGCAAAATACTGCCAAATCTCTTTATCGAGTCCATTTCTCTTAATTTCCTGTCTAAATATCCAGTCAGCTTCACGAACTATTTCTAATTTTTCTTCTGTTATCTCTCCTAAAACCCTTATAGCCAATCCGGGGCCTGGGAATGGTTGTCTGTCTACTATTTCATCTGGTATATTAAGTTTTCTTCCAACTTCTCTCACTTCATCTTTAAATAATAATCTTAAAGGTTCTATGATTTCAAAATCGACATCTTCAGGAAGTCCACCTACATTATGATGACTTTTTATAACAGAAGCCTTATCAGTTCCACTCTCTATAACGTCTGGATATATTGTGCCTTGGACAAGATAATCTACTTTCCCAAGTTTATTTTTTTCTTCTTCGAAAACTCTTATAAATTCTTCTCCTATTATCTTTCTCTTCTTTTCTGGATCAGTTACCCCTTTTAGTTTACTTAAAAATCTATCCTTTGCATTGACTCTTATTAAATTCATATTGAATTTGTCTCTAAATATTTTCTCTACTTGATCTCCTTCATTTTTTCTAAGTAAACCATGATCAACAAAGATACAAGTAAGATTATGCCCTATCGCTTTATGGACTAATACCGCAGCAACAGAAGAGTCTACTCCACCTGACAATGCACATATAGCTTTTCTGTTTCCTATTTTCTCCTTTATTTCTCTGACAGATTGCTCGATAAAATCCTCCATAGTCCAATTAGGTTCACATTTGCAAATATCATATATGAAATTCTTAATTATATCTCTACCTCTTTGAGTATGTTCTACTTCTGGATGGAACTGAACTGCAAAAATATTTTTTTCTTCATTTTTCATTGCTGCAACAGGACAAGAATCTGTTTTTGCTATTACTTCAAAACCTTCAGGAAGTTTCTCAATAAAATCAGTATGACTCATCCAGCATACTATACTTTCTTCTAATTCTTTAAATAAATCAGTGTTATCGATAATTTCTAATTTAGTCTTTCCATACTCTCTAGAATCGGCCCTACTTACTTCTCCACCAAAGAATTGTGCAATCAATTGGCCGCCATAACAAATCCCTAATATTGGTACGTCTAAATCAAAAACTCCTTGATTGCATTTTGGAGAATCTTCTGCATAGACGCTGGCAGGTCCTCCAGAAAAAATAATTCCTTTTGGAGATTTAGCTTTTATTTTTTCTATATCATAATCATAAGGTACTATTTCACAATATACATTTGCTTCTCTTACTCTTCTAGCTATTAATTGGCTGTATTGTCCTCCAAAGTCAAGTATTAGGATTAACTCGTTTTTCATTACACTACCTCCGCTTTTATGAAATGTGAAATTGAAAATGTAAAATAAAAAATTAATTTTACATTTTCAATTCCCAATTTTAAATTTAGTATTTCTATCTTCCACTATAATTAGGTGCTTCTTTTGTAATTTGTATATCATGAGGATGGCTTTCAATCAACCCAGCCTGAGTTATCTTTATAAATTGTCCTCTTTCTTGTAAATCTTTGATTGTTGGTGTACCACAATATCCCATTCCTGCTTTAAGTCCGCCGACTAATTGGAATATAGTATCTTTAAGCGGCCCTTTGTATGGAACTCTTCCTTCAACACCTTCTGGTACTAATTTTTTGCTATCTTCTTGGAAATACCTATCTCTACTTCCCGCAGCCATAGCTCCAATCGAACCCATGCCTCTATATACTTTAAATCTTCTACCTTGGTATAATACAGTCTCTCCCGGACTTTCTTCAGTTCCTGCAAATAGAGAACCCATCATAACCACATCTGCTCCTGCAGCTATAGCCTTAACCACATCTCCAGAATATTTGATGCCTCCATCTCCTATAATAGGGATATTGTATTTCTTTGCTGCCTGTGCACAATCATAAATAGCTGTAATTTGAGGTACTCCTACACCTGCTACGACTCTTGTTGTACATATTGAACCAGGACCTATTCCAACTTTTACGGCATCTGCACCAGCCTTTATTAAATCTAAAGTGGCCTCTGCAGTTGCAACATTTCCAGCTATCAATTGAAGTTCAGGAAACTTTTCTTTTATCTTACTTACAGCTTCGAGAACACCTTTAGAATGTCCATGTGCTGTATCTATAACGACAACATCTACCTGAGCATCTACAAGCGCCTTAACCCTATCAAGCATATCCCTTGTAACTCCAACTGCTGCTCCAACTAATAATCTACCTTTACTGTCCTTGGCTGAATTTGGATATTCTATAGATTTCTCAATATCTTTAATTGTGATTAATCCTACTAATTTCCCCTCGTCATCTACTAATGGAAGTTTTTCTATTTTATGTTTTTTCATTAGCTCCTGAGCTTCATCCATAGTAATTCCTCTTTTAGCTGTAACAAGATTATCTTTAGTCATAACCTCTTTAATTTTCTTACTTGTGTCAGTTTCAAACCTTATATCTCTATTTGTTATAATTCCTACTAATTTTTTATTCGCATCAGTTATTGGTACTCCAGATATACGATATCTTTCCATAAGTTCTAACGCATCCGACACATTATGTTCTGGTGAAAGATAGAAAGGATTTGTAATAACACCATGTTCTGACCTCTTAACTTTATCTACTTCCATAGCCTGTCTTTCTATAGACATGTTTTTATGAATAATACCTATTCCGCCCTCTCTTGCAATAGCTATAGCCAATCTAGCTTCTGTAACTGTATCCATACCCGCACTCATTATAGGAATATTGAGTTTTATTTTTCTTGTAAGATAAGTTTCAACATTTACTTCCTTAGGTAGCACCTCTGATTTAGCTGGTATTAAAAGAACGTCATCAAAAGTTAGTCCTTCTTTTAAAAACTTTTCCATAAAAATTCCTCCCCAATTTATTATTGAATAACCAAACAAAAAAACACAAACTCCTGAGTGGAATTTGTGTTTTGAGTACAAAAACTATACCTCGGCTATGAATATAGCTAGGTTAATACAAAATTCCACTCATAGTCAGGCAATTTACGGTTGCCCGGTAGAGACTTTCTGGCCATATTCCAGAAATTATATGAGTGTAGCCGTTATTTAGTTTTCTTTTTAAGTTAACAAAAATCTGTGTAATTGTCAAGGTTTATTTGTATAGAACTTCAATTCGTAATATGAAAAATTAAATTCATCTATGCTATACTAAAGCTAAAATAGGATCAAGGAGTGATTGAATCTCTTCGCTACAAGAACTATACAATTTTATAAATTCTAGGAAGTTGAAGATTGCAAAGTACCTACCCCTGTAGATTATTACTTTCTTTTCTTTTTTACATACATACTTCTTTATAGCTACTGGTAAACTTTTTTTGGCATACTTTTGCCCTTCTTCTGTGTTTTTGTATATTTGAAAATACATATATCCTATCAATAACATAACTATATGAAATACTATAAAGTTGTATTTTGTACTTTTAAAATCTTCTAATTTCCAAAATTCTTTTATTTGTC
>NZ_FQXO01000061.1 GCF_900129995.1 Caloranaerobacter azorensis DSM 13643
CATCTTTGCTGCAATTGATAAAGCTAATATATTTTCCATTGGTATGTGCTTATTTTTCTTTCGCTTATCTTTGAATGCTTTTGTTAAATCCTTTATTAACCCCTTTCTATTCATTTTCATTATTATATCGTCTATTAAATTTGGAAAACTTATATCAGCTGCATCAATTCTTCCATTTTTAATTGATTCTATTATTTTTTCTTTGTCTTTTCTACTTATCTGCATCATATATTATTTATCGGCACTTTTTATCAATATCTTAAATTACGAATTGAAGATATAAAACTTTTGTATGTTTCAATAACAAGGCCTCTACATGAATTGTATATATATTATAAAGACAAACCGTCAGTATTAATTGAAAATATATCCGAAGAATTCTGTAATAAAGAATAAAATTACAAAATAGCAGACAGAGAACAGAAGTATATGTTTCTGTTCTCTGTTACTTTATATTAAAACTTTTATCTTTTGACACATCAATCAATAATATTACAGAAAGTATATTACTTATAGTTCCAATGCCTATGACTAGCTTATATCCGCCTAATTCAAACAGTGATGGCCCTATAATAGTAAGTAATAATGAACATACAGATATAACAAAATATAGTAATGTCATAAATACGGTTCTTCTATTTGGGTATATTTCAGAACATATAGTCTGAAAAGCAGACCAACCGCCATCTAGTCCCAATGCATAAAAAAACGTCAATGGAATAACTAGACGTATTGATTTAATGTAAGGTAGTGGTGCTAGAAATAATGTCATTAAAATAAAACTCAATATACAGTACTTTATCTTACCTATTTTATCGCTCAATATGGCCGCTATAGTAACTCCTATTACAGTTCCGAGAGCAGTTAATGTAAAAACGTAACCGATATGAGATTGAGTTAAATTAAAATTATGTTTTAACCAAATAGATAGATAATTAAACATAAGTATCGGTGCAAGAATTAGTAAAAATTGAATTATTAAAAATTTAATAGTTATAGGTTCTTTAGTAATAGAGATAACTTCTTTTAAATTAAGTTCAGAAGAATGCGAAATATGTACATTATGATCTTTAGGCAGTTTAATAGATAAAAACAGTATTATAACAGACAAAATAGAAACAGACCAGTATAGGTAGTGTATGTTGAAATATTTAACCATATTAGTGCTGTATATTGGACTTAAAAGGATAGCAATGGCAAATGCAATCCTCAAAATACCGTTACCCTTTCCTCTATTTTCATAAGAAATAAAATCACTTATGTACGAAAGTAAAGTTGTAGTCAGAGTGATATTGCCCACTCCTATTAACATTCTACCTAAACCAAATATTACAGGGGATGGTGCCCACCCAGTTATAATTGTACCCGATAAAAATGTTAAAATTGCAAATGTAATTATATTTTTCTTGCCATACTTATCTGCTGCCATACCAAATAGTGGCGAAAATAAACCTATTGTTGAAAAACCTAGGTTAAGGTATATTACGCTGCTTTCTCTAATATTAAAGTAATCTGCAAGATAGGGAATAATAGGACTAATAAAACTTGCTTCAAGAGATATTACAAATTGTATAAAAAATACTACGAGTAGTGTCAAATATAGGTTCAAAAAACCGCCCCCCTAAAACATTCATTAAGATTATTATCATTTAAACTCATTTAAAAGTAAAGACTTAAAATAATATTCAGAAATTTTAGTATTCTTTATTGTGCAACTTGATTTTTTTATAAAAACCTTTTTATAGATTACTGAATAAATTTAGTATAAAAAGGATATTTATAGCATGTTACAGAATATGTTACATATATAATATAGTTTTTAGAAAGAAGGTGTTGTTACAAATATGAAAAAGGAAACATGTCTAAAAGTAAGAGACACTATAATATTACTACTGATAGCTTTACCATTTCTTATATTATTTATAGTTAAAGAAATACCTCTATATAATTTTTCACAAGTTACTACAACAATATTGTTGTGTTATTATGTATTTAAAAAAATGAAAGAAAAATAAGCTTGATAAGATTATATCTATCAGGCTTATTTTTCTTGTTATTGTTATCCAAGGTATACCCAACCGGAACCACTATGATATGCTGCTAGCTCTGTTTTTCCATCTACAATCCAACCTTCATAAAGTGGAGCTCCCTCTTGATTATATGTTTTAACATATGAATACTTTTGTCGAAATTTTACTGTATCCCAATTTTTTTGTACCATTTCTTCTGCTATATAAGTATAAAAATCTTCTTGTTTTTCTAGATTGGTGTTTATAATATTATTAGCAATAGCTATAGCTGTTCCTGCTACTGAAAGTATAAACGATAGTATTGGTTGACTGTATGTTAATAAGCCTGAGATACTTACAACGATTGAAGGGTCAAAATTGCTTTGTCTTTTATCAACTTTTCGTCTTAATTCAATAACTCTTCTAAAGTCTTTAATAATTTCTTTGTATCTAGTAGCAGTTTTTATAACATGTTGCACCATAATATCATCTCCTTTACTTTTTATTTTTTGTAAGGCTATTGTTGACGTCAACTTATTTTGCCTTACACTATATAAAAACACTTTAATATCGAAATAATCAACCATTTTTAAAAAATTTTTTATTAAAGATATATTTTATAATTAGATTCAATTGACAGACTATTAATAATATTTTATAATATCCGAAAGCATTAAAAATTTAGCATACAAAATATATTCTAAAAGGAGTGGGAGGATGATAAAAAAATTTATTTCTTACTATAGGCCTCATATGAAATTATTTATTCTAGATATGGTATGTGCCTTTTTTATTGCAGTTTTAGATTTAGTATTTCCTATGATGACAAGAGAAATAGTTAATAACGTAATACCAAGTGGAAATATAAGGATGTTATATATTTTTACAATAGTATTAGTAGTTCTATATGTTTTCAGAGCTATATTTAATTATATAGTCGATTATTGGGGGCATGTAGTTGGTACCAGAATAGAGCATGATATGAGAAGGGATTTATTTGCTCATCTTCAGACATTAGATATAAGCTATTTCGATAATACGAAAACAGGGTACATAATGTCAAGAATTGTAAATGATTTAAATGAGATATCAGAGTTGGCTCATCATGGGCCAGAAGATTTATTTTTATCGATAATAATGCTTATAGGCTCTTTTGCTATGCTTATGAGTATAAATTGGAAATTGACATTAATAATATTTACATTTGTTATTGCAATGATATGGTTTGCCATTACAAAGAGAAAGAAAATGGCAGAATCATTTAGAAATGTAAGGAAAAAGATAGCTAATGTAAACGCTCAATTAGAAAACAGTATTTCAGGGATAAGGGTTGCAAAATCTTTTACAAATGAAGAATATGAAATGGAAAAGTTTAGTATAGGTAATAGAGAATTCAAAGAATCGCGAGAATTTGCTTTTAAATCTATGGCCGAGTTCTTTACAGGTATTCGTTTTTTATCGAATATGTTAAATGTTGTAGTTGTAAGTGTTGGAGGCTTATTTTTATACAAGAATGTAATTAATACTGGTGATTTGTTTGCATACCTTCTTTATGTAAATTTTTTTATGCAGCCTATCAGAAGACTAACTCAATTTACTCAACAGTACCAATCGGGTATGGCTGGTTTTGAGAGGTTTATTGAAATTTTAAATATAAAGCCTAGTATTGTTGATAAAGAAAATGCTATTGAGTTAAAAGATGTTAAGGGTAAAATCGAATTTAAAAATGTTTCGTTTAGTTACAATAGTAAAAATAATAGAGTTTTATCGAATATAAATCTAGCTATTGAAGCGGGTAAAACATTAGCATTAGTTGGGCCTTCAGGGGCAGGTAAGACTACTTTATGCCATTTAATACCTAGATTTTATGAAGTGGATTCAGGAGAAATTCTATTGGACGGAATTAATATTAAAGATATTTCAATTAAGTCTTTAAGAAAAAATATAGGATTAGTTCAGCAGAATGTATTTCTATTTACAGGGACTATAAAGGAAAATATTTTATATGGTAGGCCAGATGCTAGTTTTGAAGAAGTAGTTGAGGCTGCTAAAAATGCTAATATACATGATTTTATTATTAGCCTGCCAGATGGATACGATACATATATAGGGGAGAAAGGTATTAAACTTTCAGGAGGGCAAAAACAGAGGATATCAATAGCAAGGGTATTTTTGAAAAATCCACCAATATTAATTCTTGATGAAGCTACATCTGCATTAGATAATGAAACAGAGATTATTATTCAAAACGCTTTAGAAAGACTATCGAAAGACAGAACGACTCTTGTTATTGCTCATAGATTGTCTACAATAAAAAATGCAGATGAGATTGTGGTATTAACTGATAAAGGAATTCAGGAGAGAGGAAAACATGAAGAGTTAATCGAGAAAAACGGTTTGTATGCTAGTCTTTATAATGCACAATTTAAAGGATTTATTCCAGATGATGTCAATTAGAATGTTAAAAAAGAGTAAATAATTTGAAGTATAATTTATTGATTTGTATAATGGTAAAGTTGGTAGAAAAATATAGATGATTTTATCGAAAAGGGGGATTTTTTGTGTTTAAATGGAAAGAAGAATTTTCAACTAAAGTAGATATTTTTGATGAGGAACACAAAAAGCTTTTTGAAATAGGGAATAGGTTATACGATCTCATTAAACTAGATGATGAGATAGATAGATATGATGAAATTATGGGAGTTATATCTGAAATGGCAGATTATGCGAAGTACCATTTTAAGCATGAGGAAGAACTCATGCATAAATATGGTTATCCACCAAGAGAATTTTTTAAACATGTATCAGAACATAAAGCCTTTTTTATGGAAGTAGAAAAGATGATGAATAAAGATATTGATGTAGAACAGAGAGAGGTGTCTATGCATTTAGTTACATTCTTAGTTGACTGGATTTCAAATCATATATTAAAAACTGATATGAAATATGCTGATTTTTTTGCAGATAAAGATATCTAATTTTTTTAGAATTAGATTTGTCAACAGTTTGTAAATAGCTCGTATGAGCTATTTGAGCTTGTTGACAAAGTAAGATATTTTATGAAAATGACGCTCATGCGGACGAATTTAGAAAAAACTATAGGCTTAAATTTTTAGAAAATCCTAACGCACCTAATCAAGACATCCTGTCTTGTAGGATGCTGGTTTGACATCCTGTCAAACCTACAGATTTTCTCAAAAATTTTCGCCTAGTTTTTTAACTAAATTCTTTCAAGCATTCGCTTTCATTTTCATAAATACAAAAAACATAAGTTTGTCAACAGCCTGAAATAGCTCGTATGAGCTATTTTTTTGTTGGCTGAAATAAGGAAGGAAATTAATTATTCGACTAGAATTATACAAGAAAAGAAAATAAGATTACAAAGGTGATCAAAATGAGCGATAAGAATTTTAAAGTTTTTATGTTAATAAAGATATTAGTTTTGATACCAATATTTTATACTGCAATCTATTTTGAAAACACATTTAGCAAGAGGTTTTATACTATTATATTAATATTTATAGTTTATATGATTTTAGGTGTAATTAGAAGAAAGTTATGTAATAAATATTCTACGTTATTTATGTCTTTTTTTATAGATATACTACTTATATTTTTTTTAGAGTATAATTCGAGATTTTTGATAAATTATTTTCTTCATTCATTCTATATAGTTATAATTTTGGAAGCCTCTTTAACTTTAAAAAGAGACAGAAGTTTGATTGTCGGTATTGTTGCAGTTCTTATTTCATTAATAAAGAGTATAATGCTTATTTATTATAAAAGTAATTTAGCAAACATTTCAGAAATGGCTTTTTTTGCTCTTATAAATATTTTAACGCTTATAGTAACAAATTTTGCTCAATACAATAAAGAGGAAAAAGAAAAGAAGGAACTGCTTTATAAGGAACTTTTAAAAGCACATAAAAAGTTAAAAGAGTATTCGGATAGAGTGGAAAAACTTACAATTATTGAAGAACGTAATCGAATAGCTAGAGACATTCATGATACATTAGGACATAAAATGACTGCACTAATAATGCAGCTAGAAATGTCAAGTTATATGATTGATGAAAATCCTGAAAAGGCTAAACAATTAATCGAAGAGGCTAAAAAGCAAGCAAGAGAAGGATTATTAAGCATAAGAAAAGTAGTAGAAACATTGAGAATTAATGATGATATCTCACAGGGAATTGATTTTATAAAACAAATGGCTGATGAATTTTCAAAAAAAACTGGAACTGATATTAAATTGAAGATAAAAGGTAATCAGATTAAAATACCTTCAAATATTAGCACAGTTCTTTACAGAATAATACAAGAATCTCTTACTAATGCAGTAAGGCATGGGAAAGCCACAAAAATAAATATAGAAATTGTATTTAGAGAGAATAGTGTAAATTTCTGTATTAGAGATAATGGAATCGGAGTACATAATATCAAAGAGGGTTATGGGCTAAAAGGGATTAGAGAAAGAGTTGAACATTTTAATGGCAAAGTAAAATTTGAATCGAGAGGTGGATTTGAAGTCAAAGGCTATTTACCAATAAGTTAATTTTGGAGGTGGGGTTATGATAAAAGTACTTTTAGTTGACGATCAGAGAATATTAACTGAAGGATTGAAAATGATTTTAGGCAGAGAAAAAGATATACGAATTTGTGGAGTTGCAAATAGTGGTAAAGAGGCATATGAATTATGTAAATGGAATAGACCCGATATAGTTCTTATGGATATTAAAATGCCGAAAATGAATGGTGCAGAAGCGACTAAACTAATAAAGAGAGATTTTCCAGAAACAAAAGTGATTATACTAACTACTTTTAATGATGATGAGTATATTTATGAAGCTCTGAAAAATGGGGCATCTGGATATATTTTAAAGGATGCTACTCCTGATGAAATAGCAGAAGCTATAAGAACAGTTTACAACGGTGGAGCATTAATCCAACCAGAAGTAGCAGTAAAAGTATTAAATAAGTTTTCTGAAATGGCTAAAAGTAAAGAGGTTAGAAACATAGATAGCAGAGTAGAACTATTGACAAGCAGAGAGAAAGAAATTTGCAGATTGGTAGGAGAAGGGAAAAATAACAAAGAAATATCTAAAGAGTTATATCTTAGCGAAGGAACAGTAAAAAATCATATCACAAAAATATTGAACAAGCTAGAATTAAGAGATAGAACACAATTAGCAATATTTGCTATAAAAAACAATTTGTATTCTGATTAAATGTGCAAAAAGTCATATGAAGTTTAGATAATAAGTGATTATAGATATAAGATTAATTGAAATTTTTTTAATAAAATATAATCAGAAATAATAAAAAAACTGTTGGAGGAATAAATATGAGAAAAATCATTATATTATTACTCTCTATTGTGTTGATAATTTCTTTGACTGCTTGCGGACAAGATGATTTTGAAAGATTTATTGAAGCTACAAAGAAAACTGATGCAATAAAAAGAGGTCAAGAAGAAATAGTTACAGTATTAGAATTTGATTTTAATATAGAAGGATTAAGTGATGAGGAAATAAAGGCATTAAATTATTTAAAAAAAATCAAATCGAAGTTCTATATTACTTTTGATTGCGAAAGTAATAAGATAATAGCTAGGTCCTATTATAATTTTAGTGGATTAGGGTTTGATTCGGAATTTTATATGAATGAGGGAAAAAGTTTTATTAAGGTGCCAATAATCAGTAAGTATATTAAGCTTGATGATGTTACAGACGAGAATAGTCAATATGAATTTATGTCAGAGGAAACTTGTGAGGCGATAAAAAATAAATGGATGGAAATCGTTAAACAAGATGATGTATTTACAGGTAAGAGAAGTATTATGTCTACGCCAGATGGAGAAGTTAAGGTAACCAATTATAAAATTAGATTAGATGAAAAGATAATAAAAGAATTTCTTAATTATTTTATAGAAGTAATTTATAAAGATGAGAAATTTAAAGAAAATTTTGAAGCATATTTGAAGCAAGTTAGTAATGAAAAGGTAAAAATGGATTTTGATAAAATATATTTTAACTTTAAAAAGATGCTGGATAACAGCAGTATAAAGGAATTTAATTATGATGCATTTATAGATATTGATGGATATATTGTTAAAGAAAGTATTGAAATGAAATTGGAATTAGAAAAATCTATGGAAAGAGTAATAAATAGTATAAAGTTCAGTTTGCAAAATAAACGATGGAGTATTGGGAAAAAACAGAAGTTTGAATTTCCAGAGATAAAGGAAAAGGATATTATACCATTTGAAGAAATAGGTAAGGGAATTCCTTTTATGATTGAAGATATTTTTAAAAATGAATAGGAGGAGTCATTATGACTTTATTAAGAGTGGATAATCTAAAGAAATATTTTAAGAAGATAAAGGCTGTTGATGGAATAAGTTTTGAAGTAAAAAAAGGTGAAATTTTTGGGCTTTTAGGTCCAAATGGAGCAGGTAAATCTACAACTATATCTATGATATCAACACTGTTTAAACCAACAAGTGGAGATATATTTTTTAAAGGTAGAAGTATATTTGAAAATCCCATAGAAATTCGAAAAAATCTTGGTATTGTACCTCAAGAGATAGCTTTATATCCAACGCTATCCGGATATGAGAATTTAAGATTTTGGGGGAATGCATATGGATTAAGAGGAAAGAAGCTTAAGATTAGAATAGAGGAAGTATCTGAAATTATTGGAATAAAGGACAGATTAAAAGATAAGGTAGAAAAATATTCAGGTGGTATGAAGAGGAGAATTAATATAGGGGCTGCATTATTACATAAACCAGAACTTCTTATAATGGATGAACCTACTGTAGGGATTGACCCTCAATCGAGAAAACATATATTAGATACAGTGTTAAGTCTGAACAAAAAGGGGATGACAGTCATATATACTAGCCATTATATGGAAGAAGTTGAATATCTCTGTAATAGAATTAGCATTATGGACAAAGGGAAAATAATAGCTACCGGTACTAAAGATGAGCTTATAAATATTGTTAATGGACAGAAGGTAATAAATCTAAAATTTGACAAAATATCAAAAGAACTTATTAGAAAAATAAAAGATATAAATTATATTAGTCAGATAGAAGTTTTAGATGATGAGATAATTTTAACAACGGTTAATGAAAATACGATTTTTAAAGATATAATTGACAAAGTAAGTGAAACTGATAGCAATATTCTTTCTATAGATGTAAAAAAAACAAATCTTGAATCTGTATTTTTACATTTAACCGGTAAGGCTCTTCGAGATTAGGAGGTATCGCATGAGAATATCAGATATAGTTCGAAAAGATTTGAAGATTATTTTAAACGATAAAAAAGCATTAGCAACTCTAATTATTATGCCTATAATTCTAACGACTATATTAGGATTAGCGTTTAGCAGCTCTTTCATTGGTAGTAGTGGTAATAAAAGTAGATATAATATCGTAATAGTTAAAAAGTATGATGCAAATGAAGATTTGAAGAGATTTAGAGAAATTATTACTGATGGGACTATTGGAGAAAAACTTAGTATAAAGCAGAAAAATATGATACTTAATCAGGTTCAAAAATTAGATGTTGAAGAGGTTTTCTTTAAACAATTTTTAGGCAGTAACGAGCTGAAAAAATTTATTAAATATAGAATTGAAGATGAGAATACGGCATTTAAATTATTGAAAGATGAAAAAGTTACAGCAGTAGTAATATTACCTGAAAACTTTATTTATGATTTAAATATTAGTCTTTATACTTCGTTTAGAAATGAAGTTAATATAAAAGTATTAGGAAATTCTAAATATGCTTTTAGTACACAGATAATATCGGAAGTTATGAATGGATTTGCTGATATGCTTTCTACAATAATAATAGGAAAGAGCATTTTTATTCAAACAGCTATGGAAGAAGATGTTGGAGCAAAAGTTTTTGAAGATATTGACAAATTTATTGGGAATATGATTGAAGATATGGGAAAAATTAAAGCCAATATCAATTATTTAAGAGTAGAAGGGAAGGAACCTATTAGCAGCTTTCAGTATTATGCAGTAGGTATGGCTGTTATGTTTATACTGTTTGCTTCAGGATATGGTAGTAAAGCCTTATTAAAAGAAAAAAATAATGTTACATATCAAAGAATGATAATTGCTGGTGTATCTAGATTTAAAATAGTAGTTGGGAATTTCTTTACTATTTTCTTTTTAGCACTTCTGCAGATGCTAATAATGATTAGTTATTCTAGTATTATATTAAAAGTTGAGTGGGGAAGTCTGCTGTTGGTGGTTATAATTAGTTTGTGTGCGATTTTTTCAGTAGCGTCATTAGGAACTATGATAGCTGTAATGACTTTAAAAGCGGGAAATTATAAAATAGCAAATGTTTTTCAGAATATAATAATTCAATTTATGGCATTAGTTGGTGGAAGTTTTGTTCCATATGATTTGTTACCTGAATTTATACAAAAATTAAATTTTCTATCTATAAACGGAATGGCATTAAAATCATACTTGAAAGTGATGATGGGATATCCAGTAGATGAGATAAAAGGGCATTTGTTTAGTTTAATGATTTCGGGAATAATTTTTTTAATATTTGCTATTTTTATTTTAGTTTTAAAGAAAGAAGAGGGATGCGTAGATGTTTAGTATAATAAAACTTAGATTTTTACGGCTTCGAGATGAATATTTGATAATTGTAATTATGACGATTATAGCATTAGGCTTTACAGCAGTATTTGGAATGATAGGTACAAGTTATAAACCTAGAATTTTGATAGTAGATAAAGACCAAAGTAAGCATTCAAAGATGTTTAAAGATGAGCTTGAAAGTAATCCAATTTTTCGGTATGAGTCTGTTGGATATGAAGAAGCGATTGAACTTGTAGATAAAGGAAAGGCTTTATCAGCAGTAGTTATAAATAATGGTTTTAGTGATTCGATAGATAATGGAGGAGAGGCTACTATAGAATTAATAAAGTTTAAGGATGATAGATATATTTATACACTTGAATATCAGTTGTTTAGTATATTAAATAGGATGATAGGAAATATAAAAATCGCAGAGATTACTGCTGATTACTTGGTAAAATCTAAAAACGATGTATTTAGAGATGAAATTGTAAAAAGGGCTTATGAGAATATTAAAGAATATTGGAGCTATAGAAAACCGATAAATATTAATACTGAAATGATTGATACAAAAAAATTTAGTAATTATGATAGTCTTATGCATTCTATCATTGGTTTTTCAATATATTTTACTACATATACTGCTGTATTTAGTATAGGAACTATTTTGTATGATAAAGAGCATAATATTTGGCAGAGAATGTTAGTATCACCGATATCAAAATCAGCCATATTGGGAGGAAGTATGATATCAGCTTATATTATTGGGATTTTGCAGCTTTTTATATTAATTTTTGCAGGAAAGTATTTATTTAATATAGAATGGGGACTGATTTCGGAAATAATCTTAATAGCCTTATTATATGTATTTGCAATTACGTGTTTAGGATTATTTTTATCAGGTATTGTTAAAACATATGCTCAACTTTCGGCTATTACTCCTGTAATACTTACTGGTACAGCGATGTTAGGTGGTTGCATGTGGCCTTTGGAAATTGTGAACAATAGATTTTTATTATTTCTAGCAAATTTTATGCCTCAAAAATGGGCAGTCGAAGGAATGGAAAAAATAGCCATGTATGGGTATGGTTTCGATTCAGCTATTCAGTCTTCTATTGTTCTACTTGTAATGGGATTGGTGTTTTTTGGATTAGGAGTTAAAATGGTTCAATATGAATGAAAAAGAGAATTACATTGGAAAATTGATTTGGAATTTATGCAATTATATTAAAGTCTTTGTCTGCTAATAGACGAAGACTTTATTTTTTGACATAAATAATATAGAGTGATAAGTTAAATTTAACAGTGTTAAAAATTATAACAGTATTAAAAATGGGAGGCGACAAACTAATGAGCATAAAAGAACGAAAAGAGAGAGAAAGAGATGAACGACGAGAACTTATTCTAAATGCAGCAAATGAAATCATTAAGACAGAAGGAATAGACAATCTTTCAATTAGAAAAATTGCTAACAAGATAGAATATTCACCAACGATTATATACTATTACTTTAATAGTAAGGACGATATAATAAAGCATCTTATGAAAAGAGGTTATCAAAAAATTATTAGTGTATTATCTTCTGTACAAGAAACAACAGGTGATGCCCAGCAGAAATTTGAAGAATCAATAAGAAAATATATTTATATGGCTTTGCAAATTGCTGATGAATATAAGGCTGTCCTTCTTAACAGTTCACCAGGTGTACTTGAGCATACATCTGTGCTTTTTAAAGGTGCGTCAAGTAAAAGACAGGCTATAGGTATGCTGTGTCAATATTTGAAAGATATTTACAACAATAAAAGTATTGACGATACTCAGATTGAACTAACAGCACAAGTGATATGGACTTCTACTTTTGGACTTCTCATAAGGTTAATAATTGAAAAGGACATTGATGAAGCACAGAAAAAGAGACTTATTGACCATCATATAAACTTTATAGTAAATGGATTATTAGTTCAGAGATAATTAATTGGAGGGATTTATTGTGAAATTTAGAAAAACTATTAGTTTGCTTACTCTATGTATTATTATATTGTATTTTATTGCAGCATCGTATGGAATACTTTCGGATAATGGAAATGGGCAATATGAATATAAGTCTATACATGGTAAGACAATATCAATCTATGGTAAAGGATTATATAAAAACGATTCAGTATCAGTAGCATCACAGGCTATAGCTCAAGATATAGTTACTATAATTTTAGGTATCCCGCTACTTATAATATCGTTATATTTATCGAGAAAGGGGCTAATAAAAGGTAGACTGCTACTTACTGGAACTTTAGGATATTTTTTATATACATATACTTCATATTCATTCCTTTCTATGTATAATTCTTTGTTTCTGATTTATGTAATGCTTATGTCATTAAGTTTCTTTGCATTTACATTAGCTATGATGTCATTTGATATACAAGATTTAAGTTTATATTTTGATGAAAAGCTTCCAGTAAAATTTTTGGGGTGTTTCTTAATATTTATTGCATTTGCGATTGGGATGATGTGGCTTGGAAGAATAGTTCCATCACTTATAAACAATACATTACCCAATGGTTTAGAGCATTATACCACTCTAGTTATACAGGCATTAGATCTAGGTTTTTTGGTTCCTACTGGAATTATATCAGGTATATTAGTAATAAAAAAAGAAAGCAATTGGATATCCAGAAATTTAGCACTTGAAAATTTTTTAGGGCGATAGTCCGTTGATTTATAAGAATTTCAGAATAAGCACTAAAAATTTGAGATTTTCCGATTTTTGCTGGAAACTACAGAGAAAAAATTTGCAAAATAAAAGCATCCTTTTTATAATAGTTTTACCACAAACACATTAAAAAAAGGATGCTGATAGGATGAACAAAAGTTACCTAAAACAATTATTCACCTATATTAATAGGGTATATGATATAGGAGAAAAAATCAATACTTTAAAAGATAAAAGAGTAAAATCTCAAGTAAAAATTTCAACAATTAGTTTTGTAG
>NZ_FQXO01000119.1 GCF_900129995.1 Caloranaerobacter azorensis DSM 13643
TCCAGCGCCGATGGTACTTGGCGGGAGACCGCCTGGGAGAGTAGGTCGTTGCCGGATTTTTTTATTTTTTGTATAAGTGGCATTAAGCCGCTTTTTTGTTTTTTGTAATATATAAAAAAGTTGTGAATTTATATAGATAATTTTAATAACAGTAGACTCATCTATAATGGTTTTTTATATATATAAAAAAGATAGAGATAATGTATTATAATCAAAATAAAAATAAGTAAAAAAACAAAAGGGGGCATAATAGTGGCAGATTACAGAAAATTATGGGAGTCATTAGACATGGATTTAGAAAAGCATGATCAGTTATGTGCAGTATTGCCAGAATTCTATGGAGATATTTATTTATCACAAGAAAATAGACCGGAAGGTATGAATTATTATAATTTTGTAGTTTCTGAAATCCATGGATTTAGAATTCAAGAATTAGCAGAACATAGAAAAAAAGGTGGAAAGGTTTTTGGAAGTTTTTGTATATACGTACCGGATGAATTAATTGTAGCGGCAGGTGCTATAGGAGTAGGATTGTGTGGAGGATCAGATTTTTGGATACCAGATGGTGAAAAAGTGCTTCCAAGAAACATTTGTCCATTAATTAAAGCTTCAGTTGGTGCAAAAATAAGCGGCACATGTCCTTATTTTCAATCAGCAGATATATTAGTGGGAGAAACTACATGTGATGGTAAGAAAAAAGCATGGGAGATTCTTGGAAAGTATACACCTATTCATGTCATGGATTTACCTCAAATGAAAAGAGGGAAAGATAAAATTCACTGGATTGATGAGTTAAAAATATTTAAAGATTTAGTTGAAAAGATGACAGGGAATGAAATAACCGAAGAAAAATTAAAAGAAGCGGTAAAATTGATAAATGAAAAAAGAAGAGTATTACAAAGATTATATAATACGAGAAAGAGTGAAGTATTGCCAATAAGCGGTAAAGATGCATTACTCATTACTCAAATTGCTTTTTATGACGATCCTAAAAGATTTATTGAAAAGACATCGGAGTTATGTGAAGAACTAGAAGATAGAATTAAAAAAGGAATAAGCGTATTTGAAGAAAATACACCGAGAATTTTAGTAACAGGAACTCCAATGGCTATTCCGAATTGGAAATTGCATCACATAATAGAAACGAGCGGGGGAGCAGTAGTATGTGAAGAAACATGTACAGGAATTAGATATTTTGAAAGATTAGTTAAAGAAGCTGAAAGTATAGAAGAACAAATGGAAGCAATAGCAGACAGGTACTTAAGTATTAATTGCGCTTGTTTTACACCTAATGATGGAAGAATAGAAGATATAATAAGACTTTATAAGGAATATAAAGCAGATGGAGTTGTATATTATAATTTACCATTCTGTCATACATATGCAGTTGAATATAATAAAGTTAAAGAAGCATTGGATAATGAGGGTATTCCTGTGATTATGATTGAAAGCGATTATAGTTTGCAAGACGTAGGGCAAATAAAGACAAGACTCGAAGCATTTTTCGAAATGATAAAGACATCAAAGTAGTCATAAGAGAATAGGGTGATTATTAATGGGAGGGCAATTGAATTGTTATATATTATTTCCGTCCCATACCGATGGGTTAGCTTTAGAAAAGATTTTAAAATTCAAAAAAATTAAATATACTATTGTACCAACCCCTAGAGAATTGAGTAAAAGTTGCGGTATATCTATAATGATTAATCCCGATGATAAAGAAAATGTTAGGGAAATTTTAAATGTTAATCCTGAAATAAAGATTAATGGTATTTATACCATTGAAAGAAAAAGGAGAGGTTGGTTTTGATAAGAAATTTTTCAGGGTATTCAATAGGAATAGATGCAGGTTCAGTTGCAACAAAGGGAGTTCTTTTTAATGGGAAGTTAGTCAAAGAAATTGTTATTCCTACGGGCTGGAGTCCTAAAAAGGCATCAGAGGAAGCTTGTAAATTGTTAATAAAAGATGCAAATATAAAGAGAGAAGAAGTGAAGAAAATCATTGCAACAGGTTATGGGAGGGTTTCAATAGACTTTGCGGATAAGACAATTACTGAAATAACATGTCATGCTAAAGGTGCATATTTCTTAAATAATAAAGTGAGAACTATACTTGATATAGGTGGACAGGATAGCAAAACGATCAGTTTAGACGAAAAAGGAAATGTTTGTGATTTTTTTATGAATGATAAATGCGCAGCGGGTACAGGGAGATTTCTACAGGTTATGACTAATTTACTTGGTTCAGAGATAAGTGAATTGGATAAATTAGCAGAAGGAGCAGAGCCAGAGAAAATATCAAGTATGTGTACTGTATTTGCAGAATCTGAAATTATTAGTCTTCTAGCTAATGGTGCCTCTAAAGAATCAATTGCGGCTGGGATTATAGAATCAATAGCAAATAGAGCGGTTTCTATGTTAAATAAAATAAGAGTAGTTGATGAGATAGCATTTACAGGTGGTGTTGCAAAAAGTCGTATATTAACAAAATGTATAGAGAAGAAGATAAGAAAACCGATTTATATTGCTCCGAATACACAGATTATAGGAGCTTTAGGAGCAGCTGTAATAGGCTGGGAAATGTTAAATATAAGAGGGAATTGATTTCCCTCTTTTTTTGTTTAATAATTTTTGGTATTGTGATTTACCTATATATTGAATATACTAGAATTGTCAGATAATAAGAAAATAATCCTTTATTTTCTGTTTGTGTATTTCTATCTTAAAATCTATATGTAATTAAAATAATTTTGGAGTGATATTTATGTATACTTTAGATGAAGTTAAGAGGTTTTGTTTATATTGTAAAAAGTGTAGACTACATAAGACTAGAACTAAACTAGTATTTGGAGAAGGAAATGAAAATGCGGACATAATGTTTGTAGGAGAAGGCCCAGGATTTTATGAAGATAAGAGTGGAAGACCTTTTGTAGGGGCTGCTGGTAAATTATTAACTAAAATGTTGAATGCGATAAATATTAATAGGGAAGAAATATATATAACTAATATAGTAAAATGTAGACCGCCTAATAATAGGAATCCGTTAGAAGATGAAAGTGAAGTTTGTTTAGAATACTTAAGATGGCAGGTGAAAATTATACAACCTAAAATGATAGTATGTTTAGGAGCAGTTTCTGCAAGAAATATTATAGATAAAAATTTTTCAGTGAGTAGAGATAGGGGTAGATGGATAAAAAAAGGGAATTTTTTTATAATAGCGACATATCATCCGGCAGCTTTATTGCGTGATGAAAGTAAAAAAAGAGCAGCATGGGAAGATTTTAAGAGTATTAAGAATAAAGCCGAAGAATTAAATATTTTTTAAGTGCAAGATTGGATGAAAGGGGCAACAAAGTGAAACAGAAGAGATTAGAGAATTTAAATAGAAGAATAAAGCAGCAGTTTGCTGATAAAGAATTAGTTTTTGGTGACGGAAGTGTAAATAGTTTGATAATGTTAATTGGGGAAGCGCCTGGAGCAAATGAAGTTAAACAGAGAAAACCTTTTGTTGGTCAGGCGGGGGAGCAATTAAAAGAATTTTTGAATATTCTAGAACTTGAGAGGAAAGATTTATACATAACTAATGTAGTAAAATTTAGGCCAACAAGGATAAGCAAAAAAACAGGGAAATTAATAAATCGTACTCCTAATAAAATGGAAATAAATGATTTTAAAGAATATCTATTTGAAGAAATTGATATAATTAATCCCAAAATTATAATTCCTCTTGGGAATGTACCTCTTAAGGCATTAATTAATAATGAACTGCAGATAAGTAAAGAACATGGGAAAATATTAAGAGCTAATGTTAATGGGAATGTATATAAAATATATCCGCTTTATCATCCAGCGGCAGTTATTTATCGTAGAGGATTAAAAAAGATTTATATAGAAGATTTAATGAAATTAAAAGATGTAATACCGAGATAGCATAAATTACATATTGAAAAATAATAAAAAATTTGTTATATTGTATTCTGCTGTTGAAAAAGTACAAATATAAAAGAGTAGTTAAAGAAATAAAAAAAGCAAAAAAAGTAGTTGACAAGGATAAAAAAATCTGCTATAGTATTAAGAGTCGGCGGCAAAAGTCGACAGAAAAACAGATTTGGTCTTTGAAAACTGAACAGTGCGGAGCAGGATTCTTTTGAGTATATAATTTTTATCTTGAGAGTTTGATCCTGGCTCAGGACGAACGCTGGCGGCGTGCCTAACACATGCAAGTCGAGCGGATAGGTACTTTAATGAACCTTCGGGGGATTTAAAGTACTGAAAGCGGCGGACGGGTGAGTAACGCGTGGGGAACCTGCCCTATGCAGGGGGATAGCCTCGGGAAACCGGGATTAATACCCCATAACACTTATGGACCGCATGGTGCATAAGTCAAAG
>NZ_FQXO01000042.1 GCF_900129995.1 Caloranaerobacter azorensis DSM 13643
ATAGAAAGATTTATAAACTTAATAGCTATAAGTTTTACTTTTGTTTCAGTATTACCCTTTATCAGTAATAGATTTTCTGATTACAAATTTGAAAGCCCACAAGTTATAAAACGAATGATTTCAGAAAGAGTAATAAAAGAATTAATTTTTGATAGTTTCGTATCTTCGCTCGAAAATAGAAAAATTTATTCTGTAGTTTCCAAATGCGTTAAAAACTTTATATACAATGACTTTGTGGCTTAATTAATCTTGTAAACTGGTGTACAATTAATATATTTGTTAAAAGTGCAATAAAGATTAAAATAGCTATATTTCTTTTATCTTTACCATCTAATCTTTTTTTCATAAATAAAATTAACTTCTTCAAGTTGTCTAACACATTATACCTCCTTTCTATTTATCTGTTTAAATGTAATTAATAAATTTTGCATGCATTATAATCTAATAATTTTTGTTCACTAATATTGAACAAACATAAAAATAAACCATCAACAGAATAGAATATGATAAATATCCGTAAATTTCCATAAAGCTAGGTATAAAAACAGTCAGTAACTTCTAATTTAATATAATTATCCCTAAAAAATATTAACCAAAAAGGTTACTGACTATGGAGAAAAACCAACAATAATTACCAATCTAATAATGTATTTCTTAATATAATTATATATACATATATATGTAATGTAAATCATTTTTTATTTTTTATGTAATTATTTGTATGTTTAAGTGAAATGTATCTCAAATAAAATAATATCTCTACTTTCACAACAATGCATACCAAAGCTAATGTTCGCAATCAATATTACTAATTATAAAAAAGAACCTCTTTTGTTTAGTTTACTACTTAATCAAAAGAGGTTCTTTTTATTATATGATTTCCCTAATCACTAATTTGTATTTATTTCTCATTCTACATCTTATCTGGTGCATCAATGCCTAATAATCCCAAACCAGTTTTTAATACAGTCTTCACAGCAAATACAAGTAATAATCTTGCTTTTTGTATGTTTTCATCTTCTACAATTATAGGACATTCGTGATAGAACTTATTGAACGCCTGTGCTATATCTACTATATGTCTTGTAATTATTGAAGGCTCATTCTTTTCCATAGCATTTACTATAGCTTCAGGGAATAATTGAAGCAACCTTATAACATCAACTGCTTCCTGATTAGTTAATATCGAATAATCAACATCATTAGTAATATCATATTTCCTCTTGTTTAGCACACTATTTGCTCTTGCATGAGTATATTGAACGTAAGGGCCTGTTTCTCCATCAAAGCTTAACATCCTATCCCAATTAAATACAATGTCTTTTATCTTATTGTTACTTAAATCGTTAAAAATTACTGCTCCTATACCAACTTGTCTAGCCACTTCATCTTTATTCTCTAAATTTGGATTCTTTTCTTCTATTATTTCTCTTACTTTATCAATCGCTTTGTTCAATAATTCTTCTAATAAAATTACATTACCCTTTCTGGTTTGCATTCTACCTTCTTCCGTACTTACACGTCCAAAAGGTACATGTTCCAATTTATCTGCCCATTCAAATCCCATTAGTTCGATAACTTTAAACCATTGAGCAAAGTGTAAGCTCTGTGAATAATCTGTTACATAAAGTGCTTTCTCAAAATTGAACGTTTCTTTTCTATAAATGGCTGCTGTTATATCTCTTGTTGGATATAAAGTAGCACCATCACTCTTTAACACTAAACAAGGCGGCATATTAAACTCTTCTAAATCAACCACATATGCTCCCTTACTTTCTTTAAGCAGATTTTTTTCTTTTAATAATTCTATTATTCTGTCCATTTTATCATTGTAAAAACTTTCACCTGTAAAATAATCAAATTTAACTTTTAGCAAATCATAGATTTTATTAAATTCCTTCAAACTTAAATCTACAAACCAATTCCATAGTTTTCTAGCCTCTTCATCTCCATCTTCAAGTTTTTTAAACCATCTTCTTCCTTCTTCTTCTAATTCAGGATTTAATTCAGCTTCATCATGGAATTTTACATAAAGTTTTAATAAAGTCTTGATAGGTTCTTTTTCTATTTCCTCTTTATTTCCCCACTTTTTATACGCAGTGATTAATTTTCCAAATTGTGTACCCCAATCGCCTAAATGATTTATTCCAATACAATTATATCCAAGAAATTCATATATCTTATATAGAGAATTTCCTATTACAGTAGAACGCAAATGTCCTACATGGAATGGTTTTGCAATATTGGGTGATGAAAAATCTATAACAATATTTTTACCATTGCCCATATTTGATGAACCATAGTTCTCTTTTTTTGAAAAAATTTCTTCTAATACAGTTCTAGCTAGAACTTTCCTATCGATAAAAAAGTTTACATATGGCCCAACATTCTCTATCTTCTCAAAATACTCTTTTCCATCCAAACTTTCTGCTATCTCTTGAGCTATTAGATTTGGAGCTTTTCTAAATGTTTTTGCCAACTTAAAACATGGCATAGCATAATCTCCCATATCATAATTTGGCGGAATTTCTATTAATGCTTCAACATCCTCTTGATTTAAAGATTCTACCTTTTCACTAACGATTCGTGCAATCTCCTTTTTGAAATCTATCATTTAAAAACCTCCTTTATATAATTTATATATTATTTTCCAATAAAAAAACTCCCATCTCATGAAGAGACGAGAGTTAATCCCGTGTTACCACTCTTATTGGCAAGCCTAAAAACTTGCCCACTCTAACCCTTTAACGCAGGGATACGTCTTATCCTACTAAATTTCAGACAGCTTCTCCAGGGTGCGCTTCAGATAAACCTCCATGCCAGGCTTCCACCGTCCCCGGCTCGCTATTACTTCAGTTTATCCTACTCTCCCCTTCAATGAATTTGACCGTTTTTTTATCATAATATACCACATTATTTTTTGTAAATCAAGGGGCTTTAAAAAATTATCTTAGTCCTATCTATTGATTCTATATCTTTACATCCTGTTAATATCATTGCCTGCAATAATTCTTTCTTCATCTTATTTAAAACTGCAGTAACGCCTTCTTCATATCCTCCATATGCTCCAATAATAATAGGTCTGCCCAATAATACCGCATCTGCTCCCAGAGCCAGCATTTTAAATACATCTACTCCTGAACGTATTCCTCCATCAGCTAAAATAATAATTTTACCTTTAACAGCATCTACTATCTCTGGAAGCACATTAGCTACACCCGGAGTATGATCTAAAACTCTTCCCCCATGATTAGAAACAACGATAGCTTTTGCTCCAACTTGTACAGCTATCTCTGCTTCATCCGGAGTCATAATACCTTTTAATATAAAAGGTAAATTGGTAGACTCAACTAATTCCTTCAATTCAGATTTAGTTTTTGGCCCAACAGGCTGACCTTTAAGAGCCATAGTTATAAGCCCAGCACCATCTATATCAATACCAACAGCTAAAGGCTTAACCTCTTCTGCCTTTCTTATATTCTCTATAATCTTTTCATTTTCTCTAGGTTTAATTATCGGTATGCCCTTCCCATTTACATTTCTTATCCCTTCTAATCCAGTTATATACATGGATAAATCGGCTGTATCCCCTGTCATTCCAATTGTTCCAGCTGAAATGCTGCCTTTGAGAACTGCATTAACATACTCTTCCTCTGTTAGTGCTCCACCCATATTAAAACTGTTTCCTGTTATAGGAGCAGATATTATGGGAACACTTAATTTTTCTCCAAACAATTCTATAGAAGTATCTGGAGATTTAGCATCATGAATTGTTCGCATCTTAAGCTGTATCTTTTTTAATTCTTCTACATTATTTCTAAATGATGCACCAGTACCAGCTCCCCCCATTCCCGGTACTTCACCTGCACAAACCTCACCTCTACATTCATTACAAACTCTGCAGTATCCTTTCATTCTCTTTCTAGCAGTTTCATAAATTTGCTTTATCTCCATATTAGTCCCCCTTTATATTACTTATCTGGAAGGAAATCACTACTAAAATAGAACTGTTTACTTAAATCTACTCCATTTATTTTCTTAACGGCTTGTCCTTCTATTTTAAACATAACGCTCTCATTTCCATCAAAAAATGTTAAAGTATTTACTATCGAATCAATAACCAACTTTGTAGACTGTTTATCTTTTGGCATGTTGTCTATAAATTCTTTTGATAAATCGACATATACAATACCATTTTCCTTATTTAATCCTAAAAGTTTTGTACCTTCTGGAATTGGTGATATAAAATCTTGAAAACCTTTAAAATTTATTAAATGCTCTAATGCTATCCATTCAATACTTTTATCTTTTAATTTTGGATCATCTGCTTTGATTGTATATTTTTCAGCAAAAATGAATGGAATAGATTTTTGTTTTAAATATAAAACATAGTTTACTTCTTCAACTTTGTCCTCTTCAACATCTTCAGATTTAGATTCTTCTTTTACCTCTGTAACTGCATTATCTTTCAAGTTTCCTTGTTCTTCTTTTACTTTGTCTTTTTTCGAACAACCAACAAATAAAGTTGTTATAAGAGTTAATGTTAATAAAATAGTTATTAATTTTTTCATGTTATCTCCTCCTAATTCAAATTAGTTTATTCAGAAATATAATCTAAAAAATCATTTTCTGTACATACTCTTATACCATTTTTAATAAGCATCTGTGCTGTAATTCCATTGCCTTCCGTTATTTTCCCTGAAAATGTACCGTCATATATATAACCTACTCCACATGAAGGACTTTTTGATTTTAATATTGCCAAGTTTGCCCCTACTGCTTTAGCAATTTTTAATGTCTCATAGCCTCCTTTTAAGAAATTTTCTGTAACATCAATTCCTTCTTTATTTAATACCCTAATTTCATCATCTTTAATAACTATTTCTGAAGGAACTCTAGGAGTAGGAAGCCCTCCTAACTGTTCAGGGCAGACCAATATCGCTTTTCTACTTCTAAATAACTCATATATTTTTTTATTAAAATTATTTCCTCCATTGTATTTACAATTAACTCCAACTAAACATGCACTTATTATAATCATACTCTAACCTCACTTTAATTCTACTATAGTTACTCCCGTACCGCCTTCACCAAAACTTCCTAATCTAAAATCTTTGACATGGCGATGTGATTTTAATAACTGTTTTATTCCTGCTCTTAATACACCAGTACCCTTTCCATGTATAATAGTAACTTGTTTTAACCCTGCTATATATGCATCATCAAGGTACTTATCTGTATCGAGTAAGGCCTCTTCTAATGTCTTACCTCTCAAGTCAAGTTCAGTTTTTATATATTTAGCTTTAGAAGTAATTATCTTTCTTGTTCCAAAATTTTCATCCGCTAATTCATCATTTTTAGCTCTAGCTAAATTACTAACATGAACGTTTATCTTCATAATACCAACTTGTACAACTAAATTCCCATCTTTGTCTGGTTCAGACATTACAGTACCTGTCTGATTTAAATTAAGTAAGGTTACGATATCTCCCGGTTTTAAATTCTTCGGTGGCTTTTTATTCTTCTTATTCAATAAATCTTCTGTTAGTTCAGATTGTAAATTATCAAGCTTATTTTTTAATCTATCATTGGCTTCCTGAATCTTTTTATTCTTCTCTTTATCTATTTCTATAGAGATTTCCCTGAGTTGTTTTATAATACTATCCGCTTCCTCTTTTGCTTCTTTAATAATCTTCTTTGCCTCCTGTTTAGCTTCGAATAACAATTTTTCTCTCTGTTTACTTAATTTTGCCTTCTTTTCGTCTAATTCCTGTTTTAATCTATCTATATCTCTTTTCAACTTTTCAGTTTCTTCTCTATTTTGCTCTATTATTCTTCTGTCTTTCTCAATCTTTGCCAAAACATCTTCAAATTCAATGTTTTCCCTGGAAATAAAATCTTTAGCCCTTTCAATAATAAAATCCTGAAGCCCCAATCTCTTTGATATTTCAAAGGCATTTGATTTCCCAGGTACACCGATTAACAACCTGTATGTTGGACTTAATGTTTCTATATCAAATTCAACCGAAGCATTTTCTACACCTTCAGTTGTTAGTGCATAAATTTTCAGCTCACTATAGTGAGTAGTCGCAATCGTCTTTGCTCCTATACTATGAAGGTAGCTTAATATAGCCATTGCCAAAGCAGCACCTTCTGTAGGATCAGTACCTGCCCCTAATTCATCAAACAAAATAAGATTATTAGACTGAGCATCTTTCAAGATTTCTACTATATTTGTCATATGAGATGAAAATGTACTTAAACTCTGTTCTATACTTTGCTCATCACCAATATCTGCAAAAATTTTATCAAACACAGCTATCTGGCTGCCAAAATCTGCCGGTATGAAAAATCCAGACTGTCCCATTAATGAAAGTAATCCTACTGTTTTTAACGTAACAGTTTTACCACCCGTATTAGGCCCTGTAATAACTAAAGTATCGAAATCTCTTCCTATATGAATATCGATAGGGACAACTTTATCTTTATCTATCAACGGATGTCTACCTTTTTTAATGTTAATATAGCCTTCTTTGTTAAGTTCAGGCTTAACCGCTTCCATTTCTAATGCTAGTTTTGCTTTAGCAAATATAAAATCTAATTTCGCCAATATATCTATATTTGTTTTTATTTTATCTGCTCTTTCGGCTACTAAATTTGTCAATTCGGCTAAAATTCTTTCGATTTCAGCCTTCTCTTTCAGCTTAAGTTCTTTCAACTGATTGTTTAATTCAACTACTGCCATAGGCTCAATAAATAAGGTTGCTCCACTAGCAGACTGATCATGTACTAATCCTGGAAAATTAGCTCTATACTCTTGTTTTACAGGTACAACATATCTATCCTGCCTTATTGTAATAATCGACTCTTGTAGATATTTTCTATAAGTCGATGAATTTATTATTGAATTTAATTTATTCCTGATTGCTCCATTTTTGGATTCTATTTGCCTTCTTATATTTCTCAACGCATGACTAGCATTGTCAGATATTTCTTCCTCACTAATAATCGACTCAAAAATTCTTTCTTCTAATTCCTTAAATGTAGATAACAAATCTATCATATCTTCTATTATCGGATAGCTAGAATTTTTATCTTCCTTACTCTTCTTAACAAATGCACTCATTCGCCTAGTCGCCCTTAAAGTGTCGGCTATCTTTAATAGACTTCCCGGGCTAATCGAAGCCCCTATCTGTGCTCTCTTTAATTCAGCATATATATTATGAATTCCAGCTAAAGGAGGCCTTCCTCTTTTAATTATCAATTTAAAAGCTTCATCTGTTTCTTCTAATATCTTTTTTACCTCAAAAAAATTATTACTCGGTTTAAGTTTATTTATTAATTCTTTACCTAAAGATGATTCGGCTTTTTCAGATAACTTATCTATTATTTTATCATATTCAAGAACTCTTAATGTCTTTTCATTCAATTTATCCACCTACTTTCATTACATCTTTTTCTAAAGAACTCCTCTATAATAGTGTCCTTTAGTTAAACCTCTGCTCTTTTTAATTTTATTAATAAACTCTACAACATTCTTTTCATCTATATTATCGTTAGCAAACTCATAATACATCGTCTGTATTTCTTTTATATCGTCTTCAAATGTAAAATCTAATCTAATCATATCAACTTTACTGTTATAAATTTCTTTTAAGTTCTCGATAACCACTAATGGCTGACTATTATATATTGTAGTAACCTTACCTTTTCTAACAATCCTAAAAACTTTGCCTAATCTGTCCTTCAATCCATAACCATATCTAAACTTACATCTATCGCATTCTCTATCTGATAAACACCCTTTAATAATAGAAAATGGGCAATACTTACTTATCATCACGGGCAAATAACCATACCCTATAGTTTCACAGATTAAATTAGTATTTAAACAAATATTTTTTATCTGACTTAATTTTAACTCCGGTGATAAGGTAACACTTTTTACGCCATATTCTTCAAGAAACTTCATAGTAAAACTATTGTATGCATTAATACCTATATCACAATGTATATTGGTATCGAAATTATCTTTAATGTACTTCAGAGTTCCTAGATTAGAAACACTAATTCCATCAATATTTTCGATACCAATATTTCTAATTTGACGATTTAAAGTTTTAAAATCTAAACTTGTCAAAATTCTTTCAGTCTGCAAATAAACCTCTTTGCCATGTTTCTTTATTTCTTTAATACTCTCATTAACTCCTTCATAATAACTAATATATACTCTGTCTAACTTGTTTAAATCGATTTTTGCAAACTGCTTAAATGATTGTATACTAACACTTATCAGTCTATTATTCGTTTTAACATAAGGTTTATTCTTTTCTACAATATCCTGCATTTTATTTAGAACGTCTTTTTCATTTATCTCTATCCTTTTGTTTATTATAGCTCTTTTTCTATTTAATTCTTCTATAGCTTTTCTTCTCAACTTATTCAACACACTAACGGGAATCATAGAATTATTTTCTAATTTCACATTTATATCTTTAAGAACATAATGAGTCCCACCTAATTTACTTAATTGTTTTATTACTTTTTCTTCTGTAAGATATATATTTTCACCTTCTTGTACTCTTTCCTCGCTTACAATTGTAACATAATTCCCTCTATCATCCCATAAAAACATTTTAATAGGGTGTCCTATTTTTATTTCAACTTCCATATAAATGTCTATTTTCTTCAATTTATCTCTTTCAGTAAATGATTTTTTTGCCTTTTCTAATAAAAGTACATCAGAAGTCTTATACACCTTACTATCTTTCTTTATATTTCCGATTCTCTTTATCTTGGCTATTTCTCCTTCTCTGCAAGACTTTACCTGCTTTCCTTTTGAAAAGATAGAATTTACTACAATTCCATCCTTATTACCCTTATTATCAGTTATTTCTATTCCATCTCCTACATTCAAACTATCTTCTAATAAGATATATATATACTTTTTATCTACATCAATAACCCTCCCAATATATACTCCTCTATTATCAGGCCTATCTATAGCCACTAAATCTCTACCAAAATCGCCAAGAATATAACCTCTTGTAAACTTCCTATTGAAAATTTGTAATAATTCTTTCTTATCTTCTTTAGAAATTACTCTATCAATTCTATTATATAAATTATCTAGTGCCTTTCTATATTTGCTCACTATGACTGCAACATATTCTGGCCTCTTCATCCTTCCTTCTATTTTCAATGATATAATACCCGATTTTATTATCCTACTTAAATCTTCTATAGTATTCAAATCTCTAGTGCTTAATAAAAACTTTTTATCTAACTTTTGAGATACAATTTGTCCTGTTTCCGCATTGACTAATGTATAAGGCATTCTACATGGCTGTGCACATCTTCCTCTATTACCACTACGTCCGCCTATTATACTGCTCATTAGACACTGCCCAGAATAAGAAATGCACAATGCTCCATGAATAAATCCTTCTAATTCTATATTAGTTTCATCTTTAATATATTTAATCTCTTCTAAAGACAACTCTCTGCCTAATACTACTCTAGTAAAACCAAACTCTTCCAAAAACTTTGCTCCGTATTGGTTAATAATAGTCATTTGAGTACTTCCATGAATCTCAAAATCAGGTAGTAATTTTTTTACTAAACTAGCTAATCCTAAATCCTGTATTATTATTGCATCTACATCTATGTTATATAAAAAAGATATATACTCTAATGCCTCTTTAAATTCAGAATCACTTAATAATATATTGACGGTAACATATACCTTAACGTCTTTTATATGTGCATATTCAACTGCTTTTTTTAATTCTTCTCTATCAAAATTTGATGCATACTGCCTAGCATTAAACATTTTTCCACCTAAATAAACTGCATCTGCTCCATTTTCAACCGCTGCATAGAGAGATTCAATACTTCCCACTGGAGCTAATAGTTCTACTTTTTCTTTCACATGTACCATCTCCTGATAATGTCTTTTAAAGTTAAGTACAAATAAATAAAGAGTAGCTTACTACTCTTTGCTTTTAAGCTTATTAATCTCTATTATAATGTTATCTAAAGACATGTTCAATCTATTTAGTTCACTCTTTAATTCCGCAAATTTCTGTTCAAGATATTGAGGGCTATCTCCATCTTTAAATATGCCTAAATCCTTTCTTCTCAATGGCTCTTCTGCATATTTCTTTATAACACTAAATTTCCCACAAGCCTCTATTACAGCTTTTTCTACATCATTTTCGTTACCAATTCCTTTTTTTCTTAACTCCTGTCTTAAATCATAAATATTAAATTTTTCTTTTTTCATATTTTCCTTAAGTAATTTCCCATCTTTAATAAGATAAGTAGGTTTACCATTTATAATACTTGAAATTTTCCTGTTTTTAATTGATATGAAAGATAAAACTATCTCTAATACTGCGATTGTAAATAAAATAATTACTCCTTCTATAAATGGCAATTTCTTATCTAATGCTACTGAACTCATTATATGTCCAACTCCTGTTATGAGTACTATATCAAAAGCACTCAACTCTCCGATAGAACGCTTCCCCATAAAACGAACTATTATGAGTGCTAAAAAATAACCCAAAATAGTCCTCAACACGTATATAAAATACCCAGAAATGCTACTATGCATGAAAATACCTCCACAAATATTAATCCAAATTATATTTTGTGGAAGTTTATTCTTTTTATACGAAAATTTATTTTGTATCAAACGTTTTAATAAATTCCTCCAATTCTTTTTTAGCCTGAACTAGCTCTATTTGTTTTTCATAAAGTTTATTTTGAAGTTCAGTAATAATCTTCTGCGTATTTTGTAATTCTTTTTCCTTCAAATCTAAAGCATGCTCATATTTTTTTATCTTTTTCTGATAATCATTTATTTTATTATTTAATTCTTCATATTGAGCCTTTATATCTTCAATCTCCGTTTCTTTTCCCTTTATAATATTAAGTTTTTCTTCTATCTCATTATCTTTCTCATTTATAATTTTATTTAAACTATCTACTAACTTTCTAATTTTATATAACTCATCAGCAATAGTAAACGCAGCAAGAGTCGCAGCCATAGTTTGATTGAGTTTGCTATTTTTTTCTAATATATCTTTAATCTTATTATCTACATAGTTCCCCAATTCTTTAATATATTCTTCAGACTCTTCTCCTATTACCGTATATTCTTGGCCTCTAATTCTAATCGTAACTTTCTTTTTTTCACCCATCAATATCCTCTCCTCTAAACCATGACTAATATTATATTTCTTTATTAAACATGATATTTCCTGCTATAACTTCACTAATCTATTATATTATCACATAAAATATCAACTTTTTCTATAAAATTAAACCAGCAATAGAGTATAAAACTTTTATAGGCTATTGACAATCTTATTTTTTACATATGTGAAAATAAAAGCGAATGCTTGAAAGAATTTAGTTAAAAAACTAGGCGAAAATTTTTGAGAAAATCCGTAGGTTTGACAGGAGGTCAAACCAGCATCCTACAAGACAGGATGTCTTGATTAGGTGCGTTAGGATTTTCTAAAAATTTGAGCCTTAAGTTTTTTCTAAATTCGTCCGCATGAGCGTTATTTTCATAAATAGTTTACTTTGTAAACAAATTAAACCAGCAATAAAGTATAAAACTTTATTGCTGGCTTTAAATTATCTTAAAGAAGCACCTAATTGCACTTCTAATGCCTTTACTATTCTATCATGAACCTCTGTTACTTCCTCATCGGTTAAAGTTTTTTCATAAGATCTGTATGTTATAGAATATGCTACACTCTTTTTACCCTCTGGTATCTGTTTGCCCATATATACATCAAATAATTTTACATTTTCAACTATATCTGAACCATTTTCCCAAATTATCTTCTCTATCTCTCTAACCATAATATCTTTATCAACTACTAATGCTATATCACGATTTATAGCAGGATATTTAGGAAGTGGTTTATATTTTTTCTCTAAATTAGTTAGAAACGCTATTATTTCAAAATCTAATTCTGCTATATACAATCTTTCTTTAATGCCGTAATTTTCTAGTACTTCTGGGTGAATCTCTCCTATCACACCAAGTACATTATTACCCTTGATTATATTTGCAGTTCTACCTGGATGGAATGTAGCATAATTTTCTTCTCTGATATATTCACAACCAGTTATACCCAACTTTTTAAGCATTGTATCGACTATACCTTTGATATCAAAGAAATCTATTAAGCCATACATTCCTATACAAAGAGTTCTTACCTCATATGGTAGTTCCTCAACAGGTAGCTTTTTAGGTATGAAAATATTTCCTATTTCATATGCCCAAGCTCTATCTACACCATAATTATAGTTTCTAGTTAATACTTCTATCATATTAGGAATTAGAGTAGTTCTCATAACACTATAATCTTCACCCAATGGATTCATAATACGAACACAATTTCTCTTAATACTATATTCAGGTAAATTTATTTTATCATAGGCCTTTGGACTTATAAATGAGTATGTCGTTATTTCATTTAAACCTAGTCCTTTTAATATGTCCTTTGTTATATCTTCAATTTTTCTAATTCTAGATTTATCTCCTTTAGTCAACGTACCAATTAAAGGTTTCGACTGTATTTTATCAAATCCATAAATTCTGCCTATTTCTTCAATTAAATCTGCTTCAAGTTCAATATCCCTTCTAAATGTTGGGATAGTTACATAAATCTTTTCATCTTCAAACCTAGCTTTAAGCTCTAAACTGTTCAATATCTTCAACATATCATCTACTTTTATCTCTATTCCAAGTAGATTGTTCACCTTTTCTGGCCTTAATGTAATTTCCCTTTCTTGTGCCTTATCTTCATATATATCTATACTGCCCTTTACAACTATACCAGCACCTATCTCCTCAATCAATTGACAGACTCTATCGCAAGCCTTACCAACCATGTCAGGATCTAAATCTTTCTCAAATCTAGCCGATGCTTCTGTTCTCAATCCAACACCTTTTGAAGTCAACCTTACACTTTTTCCATTAAAGTTAGCCGACTCTATAAGAATTGTTGTTGTCTCTTCTGAAACTTCACTATTTTCTCCACCCATCACACCTGCAATTGCAATAGGTTTATCTTCATCGGCTATAACTAGCATAGAATCTTTTAACTCTCTTTCTACTCCGTCTAAAGTTACTATCTTCTCTCCTTCTTTTGCCCTTCTTACTATGACTTTTCTTCCGTTTATTTTGTCGAGATCAAATGCATGAATAGGCTGGCCTAGTTCAAGCATTACATAGTTTGTTATATCGACAATATTATTTATTGGCCTAATTCCTGCCTCCATGAGTCTTCTTTGAATCCATACAGGCGAACTTCCTAGCTTCACATCTTTCACAACTCTAGCATAATATCTTTTACATAAATCTTTATCATGTACTTCGATGCCATTTATATAGTCAGTTATATCGTCTACTTCTCTATTTATTTTTATTTCTGGATATTTTAATTTTTTTCCTAAAGTAGCCGCTGTCTCTCTAGACATCCCAATAATGCTTAAACAGTCTGGGCGATTAGGTGTTACTTCTATCTCAAGTACCTCACCATATAATCCTAGTGCTTCTTTTATATCTAACCCTAAAGGATATTGTTCAGATAAAATATATATACCATCTTTCAATTCTTTCGGTACTAATCCCTCATCTATCCCAAGTTCTTCGGCGGAACATAACATACCATAAGATTCAATTCCCCTGAGCTTTGATTTTCTTATCTTTAATCCATTAGGAAGTTTAGCTCCTATTAATGCAACAGGTACATAGTCTCCTACTTTAACATTAGTTGCACCGGTTACTATCTGTAATTTTTCTTCTCCTACATCTATTGTAGTAATAACTAATTTATCTGCATTTGGATGTTTTTCTATATTCAAAATTTTTCCGACTACAACCTTTTCAACACCCTTATTAACACTTTCAATAGAATCTACATGTGAACCAGACATAGTCAATTTATCAGCTAATTCTTTTGAATCAATATCAATATCAACATATTCTTTCAGCCATTTAACTGGTACTAACATAATCTTTCCTCCCTTAAAACTATCTTATTTAAGTAGTATAGTTTCGTAATTTATATTAAAACTGTTCTAAAAATCTCATATCATTCTCAAATAATAGTCTAATATTATTTATTCCATACTTAACCATAGCAATCCTATCTACACCTAAACCGAATGCAAAGCCACTATATACTTCAGGATCTATGCCGCAATTTTTTAGTACTTTTGGATGAACCATGCCGCAGCCTAATATCTCCATGCTCCATCCAGTACCATTACAAGCTGGACATCCTTTCCCCTTACACTTAAAACATGAAACGTCTACTTCTGCACTTGGTTCTGTAAATGGAAAGTAATGAGGCCTAAACCTTACTTTCATATCTTCACCGAATATTTCTCTTACAAATTTATATATTGTATCCTTTAAATTCGCCATAGTTATATTCTTATCTATTACAAGCCCTTCAAATTGATGGAACATTGGTGAATGTGTATCATCAACATCATCAAATCTAAACGTTCTACCTGCCGATACTATCCTCAATGGCGGCTTTACTTGTTTCATAACTCTAATTTGAACAGGTGAAGTATGAGTTCTTAAAAGTATATCATCTGTAATGTAGAATGTATCTGAAAGATCTCTTGAAGGATGATTCTCCGGTGAATTTAATGCATCAAAATTATTATATACTGTCTCAATTTCAGGCCCTTGAACAACGCTGAATCCCATATTCATAAAAACATTTTCTAATTCTTCCATGACACTTATTAAAGGATGTCTATGACCTATTATCTTTTCTTTACCCGGCATTGATATATCAATTCTTTCAGCAACTAATCTCTCTTTCTGCATTTTTTCTTTTAAATCTAACTTTAATTTTTCTATCTCATCTTCTATAACTTCTCTGACTTCATTAGCTATTTTCCCAATAATAGGCCTTTCTTCTTTACTTAAATCTTTCATTCCTCTTAAAACTTGTGTTATTTCTCCCTTTTTACCTAAAAACTTTACCCTTAATTCTTCTAGTTTTTCTAAATCTGTAACCTTTTTTATCTCATTTAAAGCACTTTCTTTGATTGCATTAAGTCTTTCCTTCATATTCTCTCTCCTTTCACTATTTACTTGAGATAATCTTAACTAATGCTATAATCAGAAAATATAATCCACTGATTATTAAAGAATTTATTAATATTTCTCTTTTAGTTCTTTTGTTCTTTCTAAATCTATTCGTCAAATAAGTTATAGCAAAATATGCTATAAAAAACATAAAAGTACTTACTAGATGTACTAACATAGTTAATTCCAACTCCCCTTAATATTTTAAAAAAATAAACCCTCATCCCAAAGGGACGAAGGTTCTCCGCGGTACCACCCTTATTGCTTGCTGTAAGCAAGCCTCTCATTCATATAACGGCATAGCCGGCATAAGTCTACTACTATTTCGACTTAGCAGTTCAGGAGTGAACTTCAGTATCCTCTAACCTAGAAATGCTCCCAGCCAAAGGCATTTCCTCTCTTAAGGCATCAGATACCTACTCTCTCCATCATCACTTTTGGCAATATTTAATTCCGTTCGTTACCCACTTTTCGTTATTTGATATCAGAAAAACAAATAGTTAACTTATTTTACATTTTTAATCTGAATTAAATTATATCATCTCATTAATGTATATAACAAGACGATAATCTTTAACTTTTAAAAGTCTTTCTTTGTCTATAAGTTTCATACATTATAACTCCTGAAGCTATAGCAGCATTTAAAGATTCTGTTCTTTTTTCTATCGGTATTTTTATTTTATAATCTGATAATTCAATAGCTTCTTTTGAAACTCCAGATGCTTCATTTCCTATAATCAATGCAAAATCTTGCAATAAATCTACATCATAACAAAAATGCTCTGCATCTAATGAAGTAGCTATTATTTTTATACCACTTTCTTTAAATTTTGTTATTACATCTTTTATATTATCCTCATACGATATCGGCAAATGGAATAATGAACCCATTGTAGCCCTAATAGTTTTAGGGTTAAATACATCAACACACCCGCTTGTCAACACAATGCCATTTGAACCAAAGGCATCCGCAGTTCTGATTATTGTACCTAAATTACCTGGATCTTGTATTCTATCTAATATTATAATAAAGTTCCCTTGTTCAATAAAGATATCTTCTAAATTTACTAAATTAAATTCTATTACAGCTATAATACCTTGAGGATTTTCTGTATCAGAAATAGTTTTTAATATTTTCTCCGTTATCTTAAACAATCTATATTCTCTTTTATCTATTAATTTAAACAGTTCCTGTCCTCCAAAAGTATCGAATAAAGATTCTGTATACAAGATTGAATCAATTTTAGCATCTGATTTAATGGCCTCTTCTACTGCTCTTACACCTTCAACAAAAAATTTTTTCTGTTTCCATCTATCTCTTTTCTTATGAAGTGATTTGATACTTTTAATTAACGGATTTGACAAACTCGTTATATTAACTTCCATGAAAACACCTCAACTAGCTCTTCTTCTCTAGTTTTCTTAAATCCTCATTATTTCCTATTACTATCAATACATCATCTGCATTTATTACATCATCTGCATAAGGAGAAATATTAATATCTTTGCCATGCTTGATTGCCATAACATTTATTCCATATCTTGTTGGTAATTTTAACTCTCTTAAAGTCTTTCCTGCCCATTCCTCCATAGTAGCAATCTCTACTATACTGTAATCTGGAGCTAATTCTATATAATCAAGTATATTAGATGAAACTAGATTATGAGCAACTCTTACACCCATATCCCTTTCTGGGAAAATGACTCTATCAGCACCTATTTTATAAAGCACTTTACCATGTAATTCCCCTTGAGCCTTTGCAATTACTTTCTTAATACCTAATTCTTTTGCAATGAGTGTTGCCATAATTGATGCTTGTATATCTGAACCAATACTTACAATTGCAACATCAAAGTTTCTTAACCCCAATGTTCTTAATGCATTCTCATCTACCGCATCGGCTTGAACTGCATGAGTTACAGAATCAGATATTTCTTGGATTCTCTCTTCGCTCTTATCAATTGCAAGTACATCGTATCCTAAACTATAAAGAGTTTTAGCCACACTAGCTCCAAATCTACCACAGCCTATAACAACAAATTGTCTCATAATTTTCACCTTCCTAACCTACTAAAATCCTTTCTTCTGGATATCTATAAGTTCCTTTGTATTCCTTCTGTTTCTTTGCAAATGCAAATGCCATCGTAAGTGGTCCTACCCTACCTGCAAACATCGTAAGAGTAATAATCAATCTGCCTAATACGGATAAATTTGGTGTAAGTCCTCTACTTAAGCCTACCGTTCCAAAAGCAGA
Organism: Caloranaerobacter azorensis DSM 13643; assembly: GCF_900129995.1. Classification (GTDB taxonomy): domain Bacteria; phylum Bacillota; class Clostridia; order Tissierellales; family Thermohalobacteraceae; genus Caloranaerobacter; species Caloranaerobacter azorensis. The sequence goes on from NZ_FQXO01000042.1 coordinate 17,395, forward strand.
TGTTGTCTCAAAGAATATATCTAAAAATGATGCATCTTTCTCTGTTAATGATAATATCATAGTTACAAAAATAATCAAAGCCAAAGCTATACCAACAACAGCTAATGCTCTATAAACTAAGTCATGAGGTATTCTCTTTCTATATACTTCAACATCATCAGTACCTCTTATTACAGAAATTATAGCTAATACTATGGCCCCAACTGTAGTCGTCTTAATTCCACCGGCAGTAGAACCCGGAGAACCCCCTATAAACATAAGTATTATTGTTAAAAAAGCTGTAGTGTTGGTAACTGCTCCTGTATCAATACTATTAAACCCGGCAGTTCTAGGTGTCATAGCCTGAAAAGCCGAAGCTAATATTTTACCTTTAAAGCTCAACTTACCCAATGTAGCAGGATTATTATATTCAACTATAAAAATAACTAAAAAACCGACTAACAGCAACAAAGCCGAAATAATCAAAACTAATTTAGTATGTAATGAAAACTTTTTAAACTTCCTATTCTGTGAAATATCCATATATACTGTATAACCCAAACCACCAACTATTACTAAAAATATAATAGTTAAATTTACAACAACATCATCTACAAAAGGTACTATACTTTCTCCAGTTAAATCAAAACCTGCATTACAAAACGCCGATATCGAATGAAATATCGAAAAACTTACTCCTTTAACAAAACCGTATTTTGGAATAAATCTTGTCGATAATAGTAATGCTCCTAAACCTTCAATCATCGCTGTCGATATTATTACATATCTGGTTAATTTTACTAATCCTGAAAGCGTAAACTGATTTAACTCCTCTTGTATTATAAGCCTTTCTTTAAGAGTTATTCTTCTACCTAACAACAAAGCTACTAAAGTAGCTAGAGTCATAAAACCTAATCCGCCAATTTGCAATAATATCAATATAACTACTTTACCAAATACTGTCCAATGAGTAGCAGTATTCACAACTACTAGCCCCGTAACACAAACGGCCGAGGCCGATGTAAATAGAGCATTTACAAACCCAATACTCTTACCGTCTTGAGAGGCCATTGGCAGATTTAATAATGTTGCACCGATTAATATCAATCCTGCAAATCCTAAAACTAAAACTTGGGCAGGATTAAGTTTAAGCTGATTTAATCGACGTCCTAGTTCTATTGTAATCATCCCCTAGTAAATATTATTGTGTATTATTACAACTTAAATTATTTTTATTATACCATTTTATACCTATTATTAAAAGTTGTGTTTGAAAAAATAAAAGTCCCGGAACCGGAACTTTTATTTTTATATTAGTTTAAACTACTTTTTGCAACTTCAACAAGTTTTTTAAATCCTTCTGGATCATGTATAGCCATTTCTGACAACATTTTTCTGTTTATCTCTATATTAGCTTTTTTAAGTCCATTTATAAATCTGCTGTATGACATTCCATTTAGTCTAGCAGCAGCATTTATTCTGCTTATCCAAAGTTTTCTAAAATCTCTCTTTCTTAACTTTCTGCCTATATAAGCGAATCTAAGTGCTCTCATTACAGCCTCATTCGCTGGTCTAAACTGCTTACTCTTTGCTCCATAGTAACCTTTTGCAAGTTTTAATATCTTTTTATGCCTTTTTCTAGCATTTAATGCCTTTTTTACCCTTGCCATTCTATGCTACCTCCTTTACGTATATCATTATTTTAGTATGGTAGTAACTTACCAACTCTCTTATAATCAGCTGCACTAATTAATGAAGATTTTCTAAGATTTCTCTTTCTCTTTGCAGTCTTTTTAGTTAATATATGACTTTTATAAGCCTTATATCTCTTAAGTTGTCCTTTGCCTGTTTTCTTAAATCTTTTAGCAGCTCCTCTATGAGTTTTCATTTTTGGCATCTGAATTCCTCCCCTCAGTTAGTTAATTAATTTATAGGACTTAAAATCATAATCATATTTCTTCCTTCAAGTTTAGGTTTTTTATCTATATTACCAACTTCTTTTGTCAATTCTGCAAATTTCATTAATACTTCTTCACCTTTATCAGTATAACCTAATTCTCTACCTCTAAATCTTACTGTTACTTTAACTCTATCACCATTTTTCAAGAATTTAACAGCCTTTTTAGCTTTTACATTCAAATCATGCTCTTCAATATTAGGTGTTAATCTAATTTCTTTAACATTAATCACCTTTTGATTTTTCCTCGCTTCTTTAGCTTTTTTAGCCTGCTCGTACTTATATTTGCCATAATCCATTATACGGCATACTGGCGGATTTGCGTTAGGCGCAACCTTAACCAAATCAAGCTTTCTCTCTCTTGCTATTTGCTGTGCTTTTTTTACTGGCATTACTCCAAGCTGACTACCATCTACGTCTATCAATCTTACTTCCTTATCCCTAATTTGTTCGTTAATTTGAAGTTCTTTAATATTAGGACACCTCCTGGTATTTTTTCCTTTTAATATATATAAAAGCGGATAGTAAAAAACATACTATCCGCCTAGAATACATAGTTAAATGTAGCCTTTCCATAATTAACCCTATAAGCCGAGCCATAGGGTGAGAAGCGGATAGCTTCTACTTTATTTTACTCTAGTACATTATATTCTAATATACCTATTTTGTCAACAATTATTATTTAAAGCCAGAGATTTCGCATCAAATTTCCAGTAAAAAATTTGTTTTTACTAAAATTTTATTTTTTAACATTTACTTGAATAACTGGGAAGCCTGTAGACCGATAGGTCTTAAAAATAGTTACACCTCCCCCTACCCCAAGAAATTTTAATAATCAATTTCCAGTTTTATTTTTAATTATGTTTTTTCAAATATTGGATTTATCCAATCAGCTTCTATAGTAAATCTTTCATCTCTTATATCTTCAATAATATCTATCTGCAACATTCTTTTCTTTCTAAATCCTCTAATACACCTAAAGAAATATAATTGCATAAGATTAAAT
>NZ_FQXO01000062.1 GCF_900129995.1 Caloranaerobacter azorensis DSM 13643
GAGACTGTACTAATGTTTATAATAATAGCATTTAATCTTATGCAATTATATTTCTTTAGGTGTATTAGAGGATTTAGAAAGAAAAGAATGTTGCAGATAGATATTATTGAAGATATAAGAGATGAAAGATTTACTATAGAAGCTGATTGGATAAATCCAATATTTGAAAAAACATAATTAAAAATAAAACTGGAAATTGATTATTAAAATTTCTTGGGGTAGGGGGAGGTGTAACTATTTTTAAGACCTATCGGTCTACAGGCTTCCCAGTTATTCAAGTAAATGTTAAAAAATAAAATTTTAGTAAAAATAAATTTTTTACTGGAAATTTGATGCGAAATCTCTGTTAAATTATATTACCAATATTAACATTTTTGATGATTTATTATATACTAAATATAGTAAATTATAATAATAAAGGATAGTAGAGGAAGAGTTATATGGGTGGTTTGGAAAATGTATTATTAAGTTTTGTTGGCTTTTTAATAGGGCTTTTTACAATCATTATGGGATGGGTTATAAAAAAATATCAATATGTTCAAGTATTAGCAGGATATGATGCTAATAAATATAGTTATTTAGATGAAAAGAAAGTTTCTGATTTTGTAGGTTATCATTTTTTTATAGCTGGATTGATTATGGTAATGGCGTCAATATTTACTATATTTTTAAATTCTAAGTTATTTATAATTTCGATTATAATTTATTCATTATTAATCTTGAAAATGGTAGTACACCTAAATATAAACATAAAGAATCACAGGTTTGATAAAAAAATTGAGAATTAAAAAAATTTTAATTTAAACTGACAGTTAATATGAATTCATATTAACTGTCAGTTTATTTATTTAATTTGTTGCTAATATTTGAATAATATACTATAATTGTTTAAAAAATAGTTAATAATTAAAATAAGGAGTTTAGGAGGTCTTTTAGTGGTTAAAATAAAAACTAAATTTATTTGTCAAGAATGTGGATATGAAACTCCTAAATGGCTTGGTAAATGTCCTTCATGTGGACAATGGAATACGTTTGTTGAAGAATTTTATGAAAAAAGTTCGCAATCTAGAATATTGGAGGTTAGTACATCTAAAGCTCAAAAATTGAAGGAAGTTGAATTAAAAAATGAAGTTAGAGTCTCCACATGTATAAAAGAATTTGATAGAGTATTAGGTGGGGGAATTGTAAAAGGTTCTCTTATATTAGTTGGAGGAGACCCTGGAATTGGTAAGTCGACTTTATTAATACAGGCAGCGAATAATATTTCGATTAAAGGGCATAAAGTACTTTATGTATCAGGCGAAGAATCGGCAAAACAAATTAAAATCAGAGCAAGCAGATTGGGAATAAGTGCAGAAGATTTATTTGTATTAGCAGAAACTAATATAGAAAAAATTCTAAGTGTAATAAAAGATATTCAACCACAGATACTTATTATAGATTCTATTCAAACAGTTTATACTCCTAGTATATCTTCTGCTCCGGGGAGCGTAAGTCAAGTTAGAGAAATATCATCTATGCTTATGAAAATTGCTAAAGAAAGAGAAATAGCTACTTTTATAGTAGGGCATGTTACTAAATCTGGCGCAATAGCTGGCCCTAGAGTATTAGAGCATATGGTTGATACGGTTTTGTATTTTGAAGGAGAGCGTCATCATACTTATAGAGTTTTGAGAGCAGTAAAAAATAGATTTGGTTCTACAAATGAGATAGGTATATTTGAAATGCGTGATTTAGGATTAGTAGAGGTAACAAACCCTTCTGAAATGCTTTTATCTGGCAGACCGGTTAACGCATCGGGGAACGTTGTGATTTCTAGCATTGAAGGAACGAGGCCAATGCTTATAGAGATGCAGGCATTAGTGAGTTATACCGCATTTGGTATGCCGAGAAGGATTGCAACTGGAGTAGATTATAATAGAGTCATACTGATGATAGCTATTTTAGAAAAGAAGATAGGTTTGCAGCTAAATAATATGGATGCATATGTTAATGTAACAGGAGGAATTCAAATAAAAGAACCGGCAGCCGATTTAGGGATAATCTGTGCATTGGCATCTAGTTTTAGAGATGTTGAGATTGATTCAAAAACTGTAGTTATGGGTGAGGTTGGACTAGCTGGTGAATTAAGAAGTATTTCATTTATAGATAAGCGAATTAATGAGGCTAGCAAATTAGGATTTAAAACGGCAATTATACCAGAATCAAACCTTAAGGGTTTAAATATTAAAACTGATATGAATATAATTGGAGCAAGTAACATACGAGATGTGTTGGATATATGTTTAGGAGGTTAATCTGATATGAGAGAAGAGGATATCAAAAATAATGAAATATTTGAATCATTGAAAATATTGGCCCCAGGAACGCCTTTAAGAGAAGGATTAGAGAATATAGTTAGAGCCAAAACAGGAGCGTTAATAGTAGTAGGAGATAGTGATGAAGTTTTAAGTATAGTAGATGGCGGTTTTAATATAAATAGCGATTTTACGCCTGCTAATCTATATGAATTAGCTAAAATGGACGGGGCAATTATTATCAGTCATGATGTAAAAAAAATACTCTATGCAAATGCACAGTTAATGCCAGATCCATTTATATCTTCAAAGGAGACGGGAATAAGGCATAGGACGGCAGAGAGAGTAGCTAAACAGACTAACGAATTAGTTATTTCTATTTCGCAAAGGAGGAACATCATTACATTATATAAGGGCAATCATAAATATGTATTAAAGGATGTAAGTGAGATACTATCTAAAGCTAATCAAGCTATTCAAACTCTAGAAAAATATAAGTCAGTGTTAGACCAGACTATGGCGAATTTAAGTGCACTTGAGTTTGAAAACTTGGTAACAGTTTATGATGTAGCGATAGTACTTCAAAGAACTGAAATGGTAATGAGGATTGTTAAGGAAATTGATAAATATATATTGGAACTTGGCAATGAAGGCAGATTGATTAGTATGCAATTGGAAGAGTTAATGGGAGATGTTGAGGAAGATGGTATAAATATAATAAAAGATTATATAACAGAGGGGTTAGATTTTGAAGAAGTGAAAAAATCTATAAACAGTTTAACATCAGAAGATTTATTAGATTTAACCAATATTGCTAATATACTTGGGTTTGATGGCGGAATTAATTCATTAGATATAAATATATTTCCTAAAGGATATAGAATTTTGAGTAAAATTCCTCGGCTTCCATATAATGTGCTAGAAAATGTAATAGAGATGTTTGGCTCTTTTCAAGAAATACTTAGAGCTTCAATTTCAGATTTAGATAAAGTAGAGGGTATAGGAGAAGTAAGAGCTAGAGCTATTAAGGAGGGACTGCGAAGAGTACAAGAGCAGTCGCTATTAGACAGACATATTTAGAAAGGCTAGCAGCTACCTAAATAGCTGTTAGCCTTTGAAAATTATCTTAGAGTATATATACCTAAAGTGTTTAGTTTTTTATATTCTTTAATTATCAAATCATAAAAGTTTAAATCTAAAGAATTACATAAAGCTGCAATGTAAAACAAATGTTTACCTAGTTCTTCTTCAATTTTTTCCTTACAAGAGTCACACATTTTTCCTTCTAAATGATTATCTATAGTATTTTTTGCTTCTTTTAAACTTTCATGTTTAAATTCTTGTTTTTTAGCATTTATAGAGATACAACCACAAGAGGTTACGGATTTTATTAAAGCACGATTAATCCTTGCATTAGATTCTTCCAATTTTGTTATAATATCCAATATACTTTTATGTCTAATTAGAACTTCAGCGACTATATCTTGAAATTCATCACACAACAAGTCATTTGGCATGTAATCACCTCAATTACTGTATTATATTTAACTTAATTATACTTATAAAAATATTGGTTTGTCAATTAGTTTAGTTTGTACCATAAAGAAAATTCGGAAAATTAAATAAATTCTTTAAACGACAACTTGGTTGACAACTATTTCTTACATATGATAAAATATTAAATTTGACAATTAAAAAGATGTATTGTATACTATAATTAGAATGTAATGTATAATTTTAGGAGGTTATATATAATGTTTGGTATTGGTGATAAAATAGTTTATCCTATGCATGGGGCTGGTGTTATAGAGGCAATTGAGGAAAAAGAGATTTTAGGAAAAAAAAGAAAGTATTATGTTATGAAGATGCCGATGGGAGATATGAAAGTCATGGTTCCTGTAGATAATGTAGATGAAATTGGGATTAGGGAAGTAATAGACAGCGAGGAAGTTGAACAGGTTTTAGCTGTGTTAGCTGATGATAGAACTAAGATGCCTCAAAATTGGAATAGAAGATACAGATTAAATATGGACAAGATAAAGAGTGGTAACATTTATGAAATTGCTAGTGTGGTTAGAAATTTAATGATAAGAGAAAGGGAAAAAGGATTATCTACAGGAGAGAGAAAAATGCTGAATAATGCAAAACAGATATTAATAAGTGAAATAGTATTAGCTAAAAATATTTGCGAGGTAGAGGCTGAAGAACTAGTTGAAAAAGTTGTTAAATAGCGTCTTAAGGACGCTTATTTCTATGAATATCAATATTCAATGATTGAGTAATATGTAAAACATTAAAAATGTTTAAAAAATATGTTAAAATGTTTGTGATAGAGTTATAGAATATTCATAAATGGAGATAAATAAGAATAGGAGGTGATATGTTTATGGTTCAAAGGATTATAAGGGTAGTACTAACAATTTTTAGTATGTTTTTAGGATATGGAGTAGTTAGTCTATTGTATTCTACTGAAGTTCTCAACTTTATAGATGATGATTTTAAATTGTATGTTTATATTTTAACATCATTGATATTTGGAATTATATTTTATATTGCTTTTCCTAAATTTCTTTTTGCGGCAAGAAATATTGCAAGCAGTGTTGAAGGTGAACTTCAACAAGTTCCGGCTACAGATATAGTGTTGGGTTCTATCGGACTTATAGTTGGATTGATTATCGCTTATTTAAGCAGTCAGCCTTTTTTTAATTTGGGTATTCCATATTTAGGAGTAGTAATATCTATACTGTTATATTTATTATTTGGATATCTTGGAGTAATAGTTCCAACAAAGAAGAGAGAAGATTTTTTTAATGTATTAAGTGTTTTAAAAAGATCGAGTAGTAAAGATAAAGCATTTAAAGGAACTAAAGTTCAACCTAAAATACTAGATACTAGCGTAATAATAGATGGTAGGATAGCTGATATATGTAAGACTGGTTTTATCGAAGGTCCTTTAGTAATTCCGGAATTTGTTTTAGAAGAATTAAGACATATAGCCGATTCATCAGATGCGCTTAAAAGGAATAGAGGTAGAAGAGGTCTTGATATTCTAAATAAAATACAAAAAGAGATTGATATAGAAGTTATAATCTATGATAAAGATTTTGAGGATATTAATGAGGTTGATAGTAAATTATTAAAATTGGCTCAAATACTTAAAGGTAAAGTAGTTACTAATGATTTTAACTTAAATAAAGTTGCAGAATTTCAAGGGGTTGATGTGTTAAATATTAATGAGCTTGCAAATGCAGTAAAACCAGTTGTACTTCCTGGAGAGGAAATGATAGTTCAAGTAATAAAAGATGGAAAAGAATCGGGACAAGGAGTGGCATATTTAGATGATGGAACTATGATTGTTGTAGATGGCGGTAAAAAGCATATAGGTGAGACTATTGATGTTATGGTTACAAGTGTTTTACAAACTGCAGCTGGAAGAATGATATTTGCGAAACCAAAATCAATGGTAGATAAAGCTGTTTAATGGCCCGACTTCAGTCGGGCTTTGTTTGTTGATAAAGTTATATTTATAAAATATATTTATAAAAATTAAAAAATAACGCTCATAGACAAATCTTTAGAGAAAACTAGGATTCATAATTTTGAAAAATTCTAACGCACCTAATCAAGACATCCTGTCTTGTAGGATGCTGGTTTGACATCCTGTCAAACCTACGAATTTTTCTAAAATTATTTATCAAGTTTTCTTTGCTAAAGCTTTGTAATTATTCGCTTTTATTTTTTAAATTATTTATGGTGATATTTTGTTTATAGTTTAAACCCTGACTTCAGTCGGGTCTAATTTTTTTTGGGGCTATATTTGACAGTTAGTGGAAAATGAATTATAATTCAAGATAATGCTTTCTATGCTTTATGCAAGTGATTGAATTTTAAGTGAGGTGTGATAATGAGCTATTTAGGGAAATATATTTCCGTTATAGTACCAGCAGCAGGCATGGGCAAGAGAATGAACAGTAAAATTAATAAGCAATTTATAAAGATAAAAGATATTCCTGTATTAGCTCGTACTTTGATGGAATTTAATAAATGCGATTATATAGATGAAATTATAGTAGTTACTAGGTATGATGAAATTGATTTTTGTCAAAAAGAAATCATTGATAAATATAAATTAGATAAAGTTAAAAAGGTAATCCAAGGGGGAAAAGAAAGGCAAGATTCTGTATATAATGGGCTTAAAGAAGTAAATAAAAAGAGTGATATTGTTTTAATACATGACGGGGCGAGGCCATTTGTTAAGAGAAATATTATAGAAGAGAATATAAAGTTTGCACTTGAGTATGGTGCCTGTGTAACAGGAGTTCCTGTCAAAGATACTATCAAAAAAGTTGATTTAAATGGTGAAATTATAAGTACTCCGAATAGAAAAGAATTATGGGCAATTCAGACTCCTCAAACATTTAGATATGATTTGATACTTAAGGCATATGAAAAAGCTAAATTAGATAATTTTTTAGGTACAGATGACAGTATGTTAGTAGAGAGGATAGGATATAAAGTTAAAATCGTTATGGGTGATTATAGTAATATTAAAATAACAACACCAGAAGATTTAATAATTGCAGAGACTTTAGTTGATAAATAGAGGAGGGCAGAGATTATGAGGGTTGGAATAGGTTATGATGTACATAAATTAGTAGAAGGAAGAAAGCTGATTTTAGGCGGAGTCCATATAGAATATGACAAAGGGTTATTGGGGCATTCTGATGCCGATGTACTTATACATGCTATTATGGACAGTATGCTTGGAGCTTTAGCATTAGGAGATATAGGTAAGCATTTTCCGGATAATGACGTTAAATATAAAGGCATTTCGAGCATGAAATTATTACGTAAGGTTAATGAGTTAATACATGATAGAGGTTACAGGGTGAATAACATAGATAGCATTATTGTGGCACAAGAACCTAAAATAGCTCCATATATAGAGGAAATGAGAAGTAATATATCTAGTATACTTAATATACCAGTAGATGATATTAGTATAAAAGCAACAACTACTGAAAGGCTTGGGTTTGAGGGAAGAAAAGAAGGAATTTCGGCACATTCTATTTGTACTCTATGTAAAAAGTAATGGAGGGATATATATTGATAGAAGTTTTGAATTTAGGAAAGAAATTTAAAGAAGTTGAAGCCGTAAAAGGAATATCTTTCAATGTAAGTAAGGGGGAAGTTTTTGGTTTATTAGGTGAAAATGGAGCAGGTAAAACTACTACATTGAGATTATTAGCGACAATACTTAAGCCGACATTTGGAACGGCAGGATTAAATGGTTATGATATTATTAAAGATCCTGAAAGAGCAAGAGGACAGATAGGGATACTTTTTGGAGGTGAAACAGGACTTTATGATAGATTGACGGCGAGAGAGAATATAGAATATTTTGGACTACTTAATGGTATGGACAAGAGAGAAATTAGAAAGAGAATAGAGTTTCTAACGGAGAAATTAGGAATGGGAGAATATATTGACAGGAGAGTTGGCAAATTTTCAAAGGGGATGAAACAGAAGGTAGCCATTGCTAGGAGTATAGTGCATGATCCTGATATAATGCTTTTTGATGAACCTACATCGGGGTTAGATGTAACTGCTATTAATATTGTGCATGAGTTTATATTAGACTTAAAGCAGCAGGGTAAAACTATTATTTTTTCAAGCCATTCTATGAAAGAGGTTGAAAAACTTTGTGATACAGTAGGGATAATTCATAAGGGTAAGATGATAGAGATATCGTCATTGACTTTATTGATGCAGAAATATAACAATATGGATTTAGAAGATATTTTTATTAAGTTAGTGGGTGATAGCAATGCTTAAATACATTTGGATAGTGTTTAAAAAAGAGATGAAGGACACATTTAGAGATAGAAAAACTATATTCACTAGCATCATAATACCAATACTTATATTTCCTATTTTAAGTTTGGCATTGGGCAGTGGGGCTTCTGAAATCATAGAAGAAGGGGCTAAACCTATTGATATAGCTGTTATTTCAGAGAATGATAATGGCCTTTTGAAATATTTAAATGCGCACCAAGGGATAAATATTATAAATACAGATGAGCCCGAAAAATCTTTAGAAAAACTTGAGGTTAAGGCTATAGTAAAAATTGATAAATATTTTGATGAAAAAGTGAATAAAGGTGAATTTGGTACAGTTGAAATAATGTATGACGAATCTAGTCAAAAATCTTCAATGGCGTATCCTAAATTAAAATCTATAATAAATGATTATTCGAAAATTATTGTATCTAAGAGATTAAAAGAACTTGGAGCAGATAATAATATACTTAAGGTAGTCGATATAAAGGCTATCTCGGTAGCTAAAGAAGATGGATTTGGTATTATTATGTTTTCTATGATGCTTCCTATGTTTCTCACTATATGGTCAGCGGTTGGAGGCATACCTGCAGCTACTGATTTAGGTGCTGGAGAAAAAGAAAGACAAACACTTGAACCTCTTTTAACTACTAAAGTAAATAGAATTTCATTATTGATAGGTAAATATTTTACAGTTGTTGTTGCTGGAATTATAGCTACTTTAGCATCTCTGACTGGTTTTATTATAGCAACGAAGTTGAAAGCAGATTTATTTGGTACTATAAGCACTCTACCTATAAATACGATTTTAATTATAGGTTTGTTCTGTATAGGACTGACTTTAACTTTTAGTAGTTTAGAATTGGCAATTAGTTTCTATGCAAGAAACTTTAAAGAGGCTCAGACTTATTTAACACCGGTAACGATTATAATGCTTATACCGGCTTATTTGACTATGTATTTAGATGGAAAAGCAATACCTAATGCTTATTTTCATATTCCGGTAATAAATGTAATTTCAATTATTAAAGAGGCATTAGTTTCTATTTATAATCCAGTACATATAGGTGTAGTTTTAATTTGGGTAATAATTTATATATCTATAGCATTAATGGTAACGGTGAAAATGTTTAATAAAGAAACGGTAATTTTTAGAAACTGATTGACAAATATTAAGATTTTTAGTATTATAAATTTTAAAATTAATAATATCGGCGAAGAGGGGAAATAGTAGATAATCAAGGTCTACAGAGAGGAAATCCTTGGCTGAAAGATTTCTGACCCGCTGTTTATCGAACCCGTCCCTGAGCTTCTAGACTGAAATTAGTAGGTCTAGACGGTTAATACCGTTAGATATTTAAGAGAGGGCTATATTTTTAGCCAATTAGGGTGGTAACGCGGATAACCTTCGTCCCTAGAATTATAGGGGTGAAGGTTTTTTGATTTTTAGAAAAGAATAATAAGAAAGGAGTAGATTTTATGAGAATGTCAAGGATGTATATGCCAACACTTAGAGAAGTTCCTTCAGAAGCAGAAATTCCAAGTCATCAGCTTTTATTAAGAGCAGGTATGATAAGAAAGTTAGTTTCAGGGGTTTACTCTTTCTTACCTCTTGGATACAGAGTAATGAGGAAAATAGAACAAATAGTAAGAGAAGAGATGGATGCTGCAGGAGCACAGGAAGTGCTTATGTCAGCTATACAGCCAGCTGAAATATGGCAGGAAAGTAGACGCTGGTATGAATTTGGTCCAGAGATGTTTAGACTTAAAGACAGACATGGAAGAGAGTTCTGTTTAGGACCTACACATGAGGAGTATTTTACAGACCTTATAAGAGATGAGGTAAAGTCATATAAACAATTGCCTTTAAATATTTATCAGATACAGACTAAGTATAGAGATGAAAAAAGACCTAGATTTGGTCTTATGAGAAGTAGAGAATTTTTAATGAAAGACGCTTATAGTTTTGATAAAGATGAAGAAGGTATGAGAGAATCTTATAAAATAATGTGGAAGGCTTATGAAAAGATATTTACTAGATGTGGATTAAAATTTAAAGTAGTTGAAGGCGACTCAGGTGCAATGGGAGGAAGTGATTCCCATGAATTCATGGCTATGTCCGATGTTGGAGAAAGTCAAATGGCTTATTGTGAAAAATGTGATTATGCTGCTACTGATGAAAAAGCTAAATGTATATATAATTTAAATATAGATGAAGATGCCGAATTAGAAACTGAAAAAATTTATACACCAAATGTTAAAACTATCGAACAATTAGTAAAGTTTTTAAATGTTCCAGCAGATAAATTTGTAAAAACGTTGATTTATAAAATAAAAGATGAAATAGTAGCGGTGTTAGTACCGGGAAACAGAGAAGTTAACGAGGTTAAACTATGCAACCTATTTGGTGTAAGAGATCATGAATTAGAAATGGCAAATGAAGAAATAGTTAAAGAAGTTACGGGGGCTGAAGTAGGGTTTGCAGGACCTATTGGTATAAGTGAAAAAGTTAAGTTAATAGTAGATTCTAGGATAACTCAAATGAAAAACTTTATAGTAGGGGCTAATGAAACGGACTATCATATTAAAAATGTAAATTATGGTAGAGATTTTGAAGGTCAGGTAGTTGAAGATTTATTATTAGTAGAAGAAGGAGATTTATGTCCAAAGTGCGGAGAACCATTGAAGATAGCTAGAGGTATAGAGGTAGGTAATATATTCCAATTAGGAACTAAATACAGCGAAAGTTTAAATGCTACATTTTTAGATGAAAATGGAAAAGAAAAATACTTTTTTATGGGTTCATATGGAGTTGGTATTTCGAGAACTATGGCTGCGATAATAGAACAAAATTACGATGAAAAAGGTATAATATGGCCTCTATCGGTAGCGCCATATCATGTAATAATAACTATAGTTAGCACTAAAAAAGAAGAACAAGTAAATTTAGGAGAAAAACTATATAAAGAATTAATGGATAAAGGAATTGAAGTATTATTAGATGATAGAAATGAAAGGCCGGGAGTTAAGTTTAATGATGCTGATTTAATTGGTATACCTATAAGAATAACAGTTGGAAGAAAGGCAAGTGAAAACATAGTAGAATTTGTATTAAGAGCTACTGGTGAAAAAGTAGAGATTTCATCAGATGAAGTTTATGAAAGAATAAAGGCTGAGTTTGAAAAACAGGGATTGAAATTATAGATAAAATAATTTTAAGGCGGTTATAAACCGCCTTAAAATTATTGATAAACAATAGCCCTTATTCTATCTCTTTCAATTTCAATTATTTGATACATATTGAGTTTCAAATCTTTTTTGAATTTAGAATCATTTAATAAATTTTTAAGAAATGAAAACATCGCCATCACCTTCCATCTCAATTTATAGCCTCAATATATCTATGCACAAATCTTTATACAGTTGAACTTTATTAAGAAATTTTAAATAAATTAATGGGTAATGCGACTTTGTCGCATTTGAGCTTGTTGACAAAGTAAAATATTTTATGAAAATGACGCTCATGCGGACGAATTTAGAAAAAACTAAAGGCTCAAATTTTTAGAAAATCCTAACGCACCTAATCAAGACCTCCTGTCTTGTAGGATGCTGGTTTGACATCCTGTTAAACCTACGGATTTTCTAAAAAATTTTCACCTAGTTTTTTAACTAAATTCTTTCAAGCATTCGCTTTCATTTTCATAAATACAAAAAACATAAGTTTGTCAACAGCCTGTAATGCAGCTTTGTCGCATTTTTTGTATATGAGAATCTTTTTTGCAAAGAATAATCTTAAAGTTTTAAATTAAGTAAATCAGGAGGGTTTTATGGACAAAAAAGATAATAAAAATAAATTCGGCATTAGTAGGTTCAGTTTTTTATCGGTTAGCTGGTGGATATTACATATATTATTACTAATTTTTATATTTTTCCTTTTGACGAGAATTCTTTAGAAAATCCTGCATAGGAGGGGATTGTTTGTGAATATAAAAATGTTCATTGTAATAATTTTGATTCTTGTGTTTATAGGTTCTATTACGTATGCTCAAGATTTTGATGTTGTTGTCAGTATAGGTGAAGATTTAACGGAGAAACAGAAAAATGAGATTTTAGAGTTATTTAATGTCAAAGACAATGTTAAGATAATTAAAGTAACAAATAGTGAAGAAAGAAAATATTTAGGTAAATATATAGATAAAAAACTAATTGGGACTAAAGCCATTTCATCCGCTTATGTTAAGAAATTAAGTGATAATGAAGGTATTAGCGTTGAAACTTACAATATAACATGGGTTACCAAAGAAATGTATATGAATGCATTAGTTACAGCTGGTATCAAAGATGCAAAAGTTAAAGTAGCAGCACCTTATGAAGTATCTGGTACGGCAGCGTTAACTGGTATTATTAAGGCCTTTGAAAGTGCAACAGGTAATAAAATAGGTGAAAGAGAAAAAGATGTAGCTAATGAGGAAATAGCTAAAACAGGAGAACTCGGGCAGAGAATAGGCAAAAAACAAGCTAGTCAGCTCATTAAAGAGATTAAAGAAGAAGTTATTGCCAAAGATTTAAAGGAAGAAGATAAAATAAGGGAAATAGTTATAAAAATTTCAAATGAGTTGAATATAAAACTCGAAAAGGAAGAGATTGATGAAATAGTTAAACTTATGAAAGATATATCAGAATTAAATCTTAACTTGAAAGAAATAAAAAAGCAGCTTAAAGGGATATCTGACAAACTTAATGAACTCTCAAAAGAGAATCAAGAAATAAAATCAGTTTTAGAAAGGGTATTAGAATTTCTGAGGAAACTTTTTAGTGATATCTTAACAAAAATAAATAATATACTTAATATTACATAATACTTCAATTCGTAATTTAAGATATTGATAAAAAGTGCCGATAAATAATATATGATGCAGATAAGTAGAAAAGACAAAGAAAAAATAATAGAATCAATTAAAAATGGAAGAATTGATGCAGCTGATATAAGTTTTCCAAATTTAATAGACGATATAATAATGAAAATGAATAGAAAGGGGTTAATAAAGGATTTAACAAAAGTATTTAAAGATAAGCGAAAGAAAAATAAGCACATACCAATGGAAAATATATTAGCTTTATCAATTGCAGCAAAGATGAAGATAAAAACAAGTTTAACAGATATACCATATGCTATAACA
>NZ_FQXO01000063.1 GCF_900129995.1 Caloranaerobacter azorensis DSM 13643
ATGATGAGATTAGAATAAGACCTCACGAGAAAAGCATTAAGAGATTAAAAGACAAAATAAGGAAAATCACAAATAGAAATATAGGAATAAGTATGGAAATAAGAATAGAAAGATTAAACTTTCTAATAGTCGGTTGGGTAAACTATTTCAAAATAGCAGATATGAAAGCGAAACTAAAAGCGATAGACAAATGGACTAGGAGAAGATTAAGGGCATGCCTTTGGAAACAATGGAAGAAAATTAAGACCAAATTTAAGAATCTTAAAAGATTAGGAGTTCCAGAGTATAAGGCATGGCAATATGCTAATACCCGAAAGGGATATTGGCGTATATCTAATAGTCCTATATTAAGTAAGACCTTGAATAACCAATACTGGTTAAAACAAGGTCTTAAATCGCTTTCTACGCAGTATAAGAAATTGAACTTAACCTAATGAACCGCCGTATACCGAACGGTACGTACGGTGGTGTGAGAGGTCGGTAGATGAAATAATCATCTACCTCCTACTCGATTTGGACTAGTATATAAATAATAATAGATAAAAATATGAATATTTTATTATTTTTAATAGTATTGTAAGATTAGTATTTTAAAAAACCAAATACTTGTATATAATATTATTATGGACTTTAATATACCAAAGTGGAAAGTGGGGTGACTATACTGACTTTTGTCAGTTGTATATATGGAAAAACTTATAGTTGAAGGTGGAGTAAAACTTGAAGGTCAAGTTAATATAAGTGGATTTAAGAATGCGGCGGTTGCTATTATACCAGCTTCTATATTGTCTGCAGGCAAGTGTTATATAGAGAATATTCCTCATATTAGAGATGTATATTTATTTAAGGATATAATGCAAGAACTGGGAGTAAATGTGGAATTAGATGAAAACGGAACTATGATGATAGATTCGAGTAAACTTGATAGATGCTGTGCTACATATGATTTGGCAAATAAGATGAGAGCATCTTATTATCTGATAGGGGCAGGATTGGGAAGATTTAAAGAAGTTGAAGTAGCTTATCCAGGAGGATGTAATATAGGTACTAGACCGATAGATCAGCATATAAAGGGATTTGAAGCATTAGGAGCAAAAGTAGAAATAGAGCATGGTGTTATTAGATGTAGAGCAGAGAAATTAGTAGGAGCAAAAATATATCTTGATGTAGTTAGTGTCGGTGCTACAATTAATATAATGCTTGCAGCTGTATTGGCTGAAGGAACTACAATAATTGAGAATGCTGCTAAAGAGCCTCATGTTGTTGATGTTGCTAACTTTTTGAACATGATGGGTGCTGATGTAAGAGGAGCTGGAACTGATATTATAAAGATAAAGGGTGTCGATAAGTTACACGGCTGTACTTATAGTGTCATACCTGATCAAATTGAAGCAGGTACATATATGATAGCTGCTGCTGCTACAGGAGGAGATGTGTTTATTAATAATGTTATTCCTAAACATTTGGAGTCTATAACTGCTAAATTAAAAGAGATGGGTGTTGAAGTAATAGAATATGGAGATTCTATAAGAGTTAAAGCTTCAAATAACCTTAAAAGTGTAGATATTAAAACCTTACCATATCCAGGATTCCCGACTGATTTGCAGCAGCCAATGACAGTATTGTTGTCTACGGCGGATGGTACGAGTGTAGTTACCGAAAGCATATTTGAAGGAAGATTTAAATATGTTGATGAACTGAAGCGTATGGGAGCGAATATAAAAGTTGAAGGTAGAGTTGCAGTAGTAGAAGGAGTAAAGCGTTTAAGTGGAGCTAGAATATCAGTAACAGATTTGAGGGCCGGAGCTGCATTTATAATAGCAGGTCTTATTGCTGAAGGAACAACGGAGATAGAAAATATTTATCATATAGATAGAGGGTATGAAAAAGTTGAGGAGAAGTTTAGAAAATTAGGAGCCAAAATTAAGAGAATTAGAGGTTAGCCGAGAAAAGTTACTCGGCTTTTTTCATTAATTTTTTTGTGCTATAATATAAAATGTATTAGAAAAAAATAACTTGGAGGACAAAAATGGCTTTTAGATTTTGTTCATTGGCTAGTGGAAGCAGTGGTAATTGTCAGTATATTGAGACAAATAGACTTAAATTATTAATAGATGCAGGATTAAGTGGAAGGAAAATAGAAAATTCATTGAAAACAATAGGCGTGTCGCCTGAAGATATAAATGGTATATTGGTTACCCATGAACATAAAGATCATATAAAAGGAGTAGGAATTCTTTCTAGAAGATATAATTTGCCTATATATGCTAATGAAAATACTTGGAAGGCAATGGGAAATGATATAGGAGAGATAAATATAGATAATATTAGAACATTTAAAACCGAAGAAGAATTTGAATTGGGAGATTTAGGGATACTACCATTTAGAACTTCGCATGATTCGATCGAATCTGTTGGTTTTTGTTTTTATCATAAAAATAAGAAAATAAGTTTAGTAACAGACACAGGTTTTGTAAATCAACATATTAAAAAGAAAATATATGATTCAGATTTATTGGTAATAGAGTCTAACCATGATATAGAAATGTTAAAAATGGGCAGATACCCGTGGTTTTTAAAAAAGAGGATAATGGGAGATACAGGACATTTGTCTAATGATTTAGCTGGTGAAGTAATATCAGAAGTATTTTCTGGAAAGAGGCAAAGAGTGCTTTTAGCCCATTTAAGCAAAGAAAACAATTTTCCAGAACTAGCTTATCAAACAGTTGTTAATATTTTAATAGATAAGGGTATAAAAATTGGAGATGATATTATTATTGGACTTACACAAAGAGATAATCCAACAAAAATATATAATTTATAGTAGGAGGTGTTTTTAAAATGGATTGGGAAGAAAAAAGAGAAAATGAGAATGAAAACAATAATATTGAGGATGCTTATGAGAATGAAAATACTAATATTAGTAGTTATTATGTTAAAAGACCTGAAAATTTTAACAGATCTTATAAGAAAAAAAGAGGTGTGTTTTCATATTTTGTAGTGGCTTTGATAGCTGCATTAATTGGTGGAATAATTTCATCATATGTTGCACCAGCCTACTTATATGGTAAATATTTACCAGTTCCAGAATTATATAAGAAGAATGTAGCAGAAAGGACTCAGATAAAAATAACACCTAAAGACAATATTACAACTGTAGCTGCTGTGGCTAAAAAAGCTATGAAATCAGTTGTTGGTATAACTACTGTACAGATTGTGGACTACTTTTTCTGGGGGCCTAGACAGTTGCAAGGAGTAGGTTCTGGTGTAATTGTTGATAGTGATGGATATATACTTACGAATTCTCATGTGATTGCCGATGGTAAGGCAGAAAAGATTACAGTTCTATTTGAAAATGGAGATAAAAAAGAGGGAAAAGTTTTATGGTATGAAAAGGCTTTAGATTTAGCTATAATTAAGGTTAATGCAACAAATCTGCCAGTAGCTGATTTAGGAAATTCTGACAACCTTCAAGTTGGAGAATTAGCTGTTGCAATAGGAAATCCTTTGGGATTAGAATTCCAAAGAACTGTAACTTCTGGAATTATAAGTGGTTTAAATAGATCTATTAGAACTGAAGATAATAATGTTATTGAAAATTTGATACAAACAGATGCATCAATAAATCCTGGTAATAGTGGAGGGCCATTATTAAATTCAAGAGGGGAAGTAATAGGTATAAACACTGCCAAAATACAATCAGCTGAAGGATTAGGTTTTGCTATACCAATTAATACTGCTAAACCTATTATACAACAGGTTATTAAAAAAGGAACATTTAAAACTGTATTTATGGGTATAGTTGGGGTTGATTTAGAGAAATATGAAAGAGCTTTAGGTATTGATTTAAAAGCTGATAGCGGTGTGATTGTAATAGAAATTGCAGAGAATTCCCCAGCAGACAGAGCAGGAATGAGGGCTGGCGATGTTCTATTGAAAATAAATGGTGAAGAAGTATTATCTATGAGTCATTTAAGAGGATTACTTTATAAATATAAACCGGGAGATAAAATTAACATCGAAGTTATGAGAAATGGTAAAATTGTTAATTTAGAATTGACGTTTGAGGCTAGACCAGACAATCGTTAGGTGGCTACAAGGGGCTTGGCTTAAAATATAGTCAAGCCTTTTGTATATAAATTGATGTTTAAATGAGAATACTATAATTAATAGAAATGTAAAATTGAAAATGAAAAATGTAAAATTAATATTATAAAAATAAATGGAGTGATTTGCATGTATGTTGTTTGTAACGAACATTTAGATATTGCTATTGAGGAGTTTATCGATGTATATGAACAGCCACCAGATATCTATGAACTAGATAAAGTATCTTTTACCGATTGGACAAGTCCGCATACTTGTGATTTTTGCGATAAAAAGCCTAAATATTTAATAGTATAAACTAATTACACATGTAATCAGAATGTAAAATTAAAAATTTAAAATGAAAAATTGGTATAAAGAAGATACATATAAAAGCTATAAATCAAGGTGTGATTTTGTGAAGCCTGGCAATAAGGACAAGCTGTATATTTATCAAAGAGATTTGAAAAGATGTTTTTACTGTGGGAAAAAACTTAAATTTCATCAGATTACACTAGATCATTATTTTCCTGTCAGTAAAGGCGGTACAAATGATGTTTTTAATTTAGTAACTTGTTGCAAAAAATGCAATAAACTTAAAGCAGATTTTCTGCCAGAAGATTATGAAGCAGTAATTTTAAAACTTTTTTTAACAGCTGTAATCGATGATAAAATTATAGGGAAAGGATTGAATATAGATAATAAAAAACTGAAAAAAGAATTATTAAATGTCAATAGGATAGAATGTATTACAGATAGATTTATATTTCAAAGTAATAGTATGCGGTTTTATATAAAGGATAACTATGTAACTAAAGTAGTTTATTTAGGAGGCTAATTAACAGTTACAAAATATTTATAAAAACTTATAAAAACCTTAAAACAATTATAAATTCAAAAAGTAGTTAAGAAAAATTATAGAGGGAGTTAAAAGAAAATGAGTAAATCTATAGCCGGAAATAAAAATATAAGAACATATAAAATGAGAATAAAAGACAAAAAATTCAAATCCAAAATCATAAATTAAATAAAACTAATAAGCAAAGCTTTATACAAATAACATTTGGGAAGCTAATAAGGTATATAGAATACAAAGCCAAAGAATATGGAATAGAGATAAAATTCGTAGATGAAAGCTACACATCTAAAGTAAGCAGCTTAACAGAAGATATAAAAATAATGCAAAAGTTACTACAATATAACCTTGATTTAACTAATGCTTTAAATGGGAAGCGAGTTAAACGAGGGTTATTCAAAGACAAAGTTGTAAATAAAATAATCAATGCTGATTTAAACGGAGCGAGGAATATATGTATATTGGGCAGTAAAAAAGCACAGCAGAAACACAAAGCAGGAGGTGAAAACCGTTGGCTTAATGTTAAGCTGTGCAATCCTATAAAAGTAGAAAGCGACGTTAAGTTTGCAGAATCATAAAATCTGCATAATAGAAGTATCGGGTAAGACCTATAAATCTATAAAGATTTATAGGTATGCGTTGCTTTCTATAAGGTTTTTATAGATATAAGTCAACGGATATGAATGAATGTTACGATAATTTCAGTAGGTAAGATTAAAGAAAAATACTTGAATGAGGGCATAAAAGAATTTTCAAAAAGATTATCTAAATACTGTAAATTAAAATTAGTTGAAGTAAATGATGAAAAGGCTCCAGAAAATTTGAGTGAAACTGAAATGGAAATTGTGAAGAAAAAAGAAGGCGAAAGGATATTAGGTAAATTAAATGAAAACTCTTATATTATAGCCTTATGTATTGATGGTAAAAGTTTATCTTCAGAGGAATTTTCAAAAAAGCTCGACAGTTTAGCATTATCAGGGAACAGCAATATAACTTTTATAATAGGTGGTTCTTTAGGTTTATCACAAGATGTTATAAATAAGAGTCATTTTAAATTATCTTTTTCAAAGATGACGTTTCCACATCAATTGATGAAATTAATTTTATTAGAACAAATTTATAGGGCATTTCGAATAAGCAGGGGTGAACCGTTGTAGACTAAAATGATAAACTTCCTGATGTATGAGTTATACTTATAAAAAGATCGGGGGGCTTATTTTTATGGGTAAAATTGCAATATATACAAGAGTTTCTTCTGTTAGACAACTTGATAGTGAAGGAGAATCATTGAAAGTACAGAGAGAAGAATGCGAAAAAATGTTAATAAGAGAGTATAATAAATCAAAGGAAGATTTTATATATTTTACTGATGAAGGAATTAGTGGAAAATCAACAGAAAAAAGAGATCAATTTGTAGAGATGCTTGAAATGATAAAAAACCAAAGCAAAGATGATGAAAATTATATAGAAGGTATATGTTGTTTTGATTTATCAAGATTGGCGAGAAACTTACAATTAACAATGGAAATATTTAATGTCTTAAAAGAAAATAATTTAAAATTATATACTGTAGATAGGATGTTTAGAGGGAGTTTAGATGATCAAAGTGCTATGATTATGATTGCAATAATAGGCATGTTAAATGAATTGTATCTAGTTCAACTTCGTGAAAAAGTTATCCCAGGCATGAAAGAATCTTCAAGTAAGGGCTACTGGCAGGGAGGTATGCCGCCACTAGGATATGATTATTTAGAAATGAAAGACGATAAAGGAAGATATAGAAAATTTTTAGTTATAAATGAGAAAGAGGCAGAAGTAGTAAAACGAATATTTCATATGTATGTTAATGAAGAGAAGTCGCTTTATAGTATTGCTAAAGAATTAAATGATGAGGGATATAAGACAAAGTCATACAAAAAAAGAAAAGGTGGCAAATTTAGTACAGTAACTGTAACTAGTATATTATCGAATCCAGTATACATCGGGAAAGTAGTATGGGGGAAGAAAACTACTATTTCTTTAAAACAGTCAAATGATGTAAGAAAAAAGGAAATAAAAGAGTTTACAGACGAGGAAATAAGAAATGCAAAAGGTATACATGAAGCGATAATAGATGAAGAAACCTTTTTCAAGGCGAGAGCAAGAATGAAAGAGAGAAAGCAAATAAGAGAAGATTTAATAATGGCTAAAAAAAGAAAAGGGATAAAGGAAAAGAAATATTATAAAGAAAACAGAAGGATATTTAGCAATGTTTTAAGATGTCCTGAATGTGGAAGCCGTATGACAAGTTCTCCGTATTATAAAAAGGATGATAAGGGAAATATATTGGAAGTTAAATACTCATATATATGTTCTGCTTATAATTCAGGCAAAAATAACTGTAAAGGATACTATAGAGTTAGTGAAAAACAAGTTTATGAGTTTATAAGAAAGGATTTTATAGAAAGAATGGATAACTATTATAAAATGATAAAGATTTATCTAGACTATAAAATTAAAACAGAAGAAGATAAAATTAGGTATTTAGATGAAGTAAATCCAGAAAAAGCAAAAAAATTAGAAAGGCTTGAAAAAAACAAGAAAAAGTTATCTAAAAATCTTGAGAATATAGCAGAATTAATAATTGAGAATAAAGATAATAAAAGAATGTTAGAGATTTATAATAACAAATCTGTAGAACTTAACAGAGAACTTGATCAAATAGAGAATAAGATACAGAAATTAAAAAGCGAAATAGAAAAAGAAAAAGAACAAAGGAAAACTTTATTAAAAGATATTCAAGAAAAAGAAGATATTGGAGATTTTGAAGTGTATTTTAATAACTTATCAATAGATAAGCAAAGAGAGTTGATTGAGCAAGTATATACAGAGATAGTTGTAGATACTGAACCTAAAAGACAAGGGAAGCAGAAAAATCCAAAACTTCGTTATGCAAAAATTAATGAAGATTTTAGCATAAGAAGGATTTGTGAGATTTTAGATATAGATTTCAATGATTTTTTTATAAAGATGCAAGAAAAAGGAATTCAACTACCTACAATACTTAAATATTTTGAAGATGGTACTGATTTTGTTAATACGCTTATAGAGTATTATAAAAATTATGATTCCAAAAACAATACTATACCAACAAAATTAGATGATTTTATTCAAGATTTATATATTGAATATAAGAAGAGAGAAGAAAAGCAAAAAATAAAAGTTGAGTATGCGAAAGAGCAAATACGCAAAATACTACTGAGAAACTGATTTCTTTATTCATAATAAACACTTGCCCGAAAAGTGTTTTATTTTTAGAAATACAAAAAAATAGAGAACTTTAATGAATTTAGATTCTAAATTATAAAATCTTTATTAATTTTAGCAGATGTAGAAAAATACAAAAACTAAAAAAGAAGATGTTTTATATAAGGAAGTAAATAATTTGGTATATTAAAGATAAATACATACGTTTTGATACATTTTCTTGGGAACTTAGGGCTTTAGAAAAAGGAATTGTTAGAAGATATTAAAAATGCATAATAAATTTGTTTATATTAGGATAATGAAAAGCAAGTAGAAACCTATTATATTTTACAGTTGGGAATTATAATCAAACAAATAACAAATGTAGAATATATCACCAATTAATTAACATGTAGTCTTTGCAGGTATGGTATATATGCCTTGATGAAAAGGCTTAGCCAATTTTATTAGGTTGCCATACCTGCTTTTCCATATAAAGCCAAATGCAATTGCAATAAATAATACTTTTTCTTGAAGTGCGGAATTTTGAACTAATTTAAATACTAACCCTGAAAAAATATTTGATTTATTAGAAAAAATGTATGTTGAAATACAAGAAACGAAAAAAATGTGACTGCAAAATAAAATATAGCAGAAATCAAATGAAATAAAGTAATGAAATAAGGTAAGGTTTAATAACCAAGTTGATGAAAATCTTAAGGCTCTTTATGATGGATATAAACAAAGCATTGAAAAAATAACAGAGATAGAAGAAAAAATAGATAAATTAACATACAAAATTGAAAACAAGAAATAACATTAAAAGTTTTAAAATCAGTAAAGTAAGTATAGTACGAAGACATACCCTATTATGAATTTCAAATTACCAATTACAAGTTACAAGTTTAATAGTATTATACAAATTTTGCATCTAAAGTCAAGAATTTTTTAAAAAAGAGTAAGTGGTAAGTAGCAAGTGATAAGTGTTAAGGGGTAAGTGTTAAAGTATTAAGATATTAAAAATTGAATATTAAAAAACAGACAACGGATAAAATAAGTAATTAACTATACTATAAAATTTACAAGTCACAAAAATTTCCTGCAAAACAAACTTCAAAAATGTCGCTTCAAAATCAACTCAAAGTATTGAAAAATACAGCAAAAGTCCAATTTAACTATAATACATATTATATATAGGGAAAGTGAATAAGGCTAAGGGATAAGTATTAAGTAGTTAAGTATTAAAATTAAATAATAAAGATTAAATTAATTAAAGAGAATAAATCTAAAAAATATAAAGGCTTAAAAACAAAAGACTTACAATTATAAAAGTGTAAGCCATTTGGTTTTAGCATGCATTTTATAGATCCTGGAACAGGAGGTTTTTATAAAGGGAAAGACCCTAATGTATCAATAGAGCAATTAAAGGAGAAATGGATAGATGATGCTAATGTAATATATATTGGTAGGGCTGGAGGAACTGCTCAAAATGGAAAAGAGTGCAAATCAACTTTAAGAATTAGAATAAAACAATACATTAAGTTTGGGAAAGGCAAGAATGTAGGACATTGTGAAGGAAGATATATATGGCAAATGGCAGATAGTAAAGAATTATTAACAGCATATAAGGCAATAAAAAAAGAAAATCCAGTTTTAAAAGAAAGAAAATTAATTAAAGATTTCCAAGAATATTATGGATTGATACCTTTTGCAAATTTAAAATAAATATAAAATATGCTCTTAAAACTAAAAATTACATTTCATTTATACAAAAATCTAAAAAATCATTTATTAAGTTTACAATATTATCATTTATCTTGTATTCATTACATACACCTAGTTCGTTAATAGGTATTATATTACCGACTTTTAAATTGTGAGATTTGCATTTATTTATATCATTAATATTTATATTATATCTCGATAATAATTTAGAAATATCATCAGCATTAAAAGAATTATTTTTACTATTTAATTGTATATAATATCCTGCTATTAAATAAATAATTACATTATTTGTTTCTTTACTAAAGGCTTTTTTCCAAACAGAGAAGTTTTTTTTTAATATTTCTTCAATAGAATATTTTGATTTAGAACTTGTTTTAGTAGAATTATTTAGATCATTAGAAGTTATAGAAGTTGAATGTTCTTCTATTAAAAAAGATAGTTTTCTAAGTATATCATCGATATTTGATAGTTGCTTTTCTATAAAATCTTCTTTGCCTTGAATTTCTAACTCGAAATTTTTATACTTCAATTTTATATAAGAAGAATTTTTCATTAATACATCTCCTAAATTAGTAAAAAAGTTAATATATAAAGTACATAATCTTATTATTTACTATTTTCATTAACTTGATTCTGTAGTTTTTTGTAGTATCGGTACAACATTTTTATAATTTCAATAATTTTATAATCAATTTTTTTAGATTCCTCATCAGAAATGCAATTGCATTTTCTGGCTAGGTTAAGTCAGTATCTTGTTTCTTACCTATTTATACAGTTTATTGAATTTAAAAAAATTTTTTTTAGAACTAAAAAACACTTGAAATCATTATGGGATATTCTATAAAATACATCAAATCAAAATGGTATTAATTCAGTTTTGAAGGATTTAAGAATAATAAATTAGTAGAGGAGTGATTAGGTATGAAAACAATAATTATAGGTGTAGATCAAGGAAACAGATATATTAAAAGCAGAGAAGGGATTTATTCATGCGGCTTTATAGTTTCTCGTTCGGAACCTTTAGGTATGGATGAGGTTATAGAGTTTCAGGGCAAATATTACTGTATCGGAGGAAGTAGAAAAAAGTACAGACAAGATAAAACTATAGACGATACTTATTTTATACTTACACTACCAGCAATAGCAAAAAGATTAGAGAAAGAAATGCTGAATGAAGCGGATATAATATTAGGAATTGGGCTGCCTTTATCTCATTTTAATTTAAAAAAGAAATATATAGATTATTTTACTAGAGGCAAGGTAGAATTTAAATATAATAATAAAAAATATTTGATAAACATTAAAGAAGTAATGTGTTTTCCTCAAGCGTTATCGGGATACATGCTTTTTTATAATAAGTATAAAGGAATAGACTTTATTAATCTATTTGATTTTGGGCAGGTAACATTAGATGCTGTAAAAATCCATAACGGTAAACCGCTGTTGGACACAGCCATTAGTCTTAATTATGGTATGTTGAGACTTATTAAGACTATACAAGAAAATATTAGAAAAGAACTGGGGATTGAAATATCAGAGGAGCAGATAGAAACAAATCTTCAAGGGAGAAGGGGTATATTTTTTAAAGACGAAATAGAAGAAATTATAAAAAGAACTACAGTAGATTTTGTCAACGAAATGCTTGGGGAACTTCGAGAGAGTCAATTTGAACTGCAAGCAACAATGAATTTATTTATGGGTGGAGGTTCTAGTATTATTCAAAATACTTTGGATTTAAACAAGCATAACGGCCGTATAGGGTATTATGAGGTTATGGAGAATGCTCAATTAGCCAATGCTTTAGGTTACGAAATACTTGTAAAAGAAGCATTAAAAAGAAGGTGATTTAAATGAAAGATAATATTAAAAGAATAAATTTATGCTTTAACTTAAATAATGAAAGGGCTAAAAAAGCATATAATACTATACAAGAGTATAATGCAAAAACAGCATTTGTAATTAGTGCCGTTCTTGCATTTATAGAAAATAAAGATGAAATAAATAAAGAGATAATAAAAGAGGCAGTTAAAGAAGCATTAAGAGAATCAGGAGCCAAAATAGAGTTGCAAAAAGAGAGCAGAAGCAAAGAAACTGGCGGTATTCCTGATGATGTATTTAATTTGTTAAGCGGACTATAAAGCAAAGAGCAGGCATCACTCAAAATGAGTGAACCTGCTCTTTATAAGTTTAATCTACTTATAATAGTTCAGGGATATAGATCAGCATGTATTTTTTTATTACTGTATAAAGATAACGCTGGTCTAGTTGTTCACTATCTTTTAAATTTGCCCAGTTTGGATTTGATGAAGTTCTCAAAAGTAATTGAGTTAAAAAATACTGAAGTTTCTCATCTTTTGAAAGATTTTTATACTTACTCCTGTTAACTTTCTTGATTAAAGATTTAACATGGTATTTAATACTATTTTCTAATTTTTCAAAGGGAGTATAGTTTAAACACTCTTCAATAGAAATACTTATAAGTAAATTTGGTTCTATTTTTATTGTACTCATAAAGATCATCCTTTCTTATATTGAAGTACATGCATACTAATAAATCTTGTTATTTAATGTCAAGAAAATTTTTAGAACATATAAGAACTAAATTTGAAGAATCAAATAAGAGGAAAGAACATATAAGAACTAAACTATAAAAATCTTAATTTAGATTAAAACTCCTCTTCCTATATTTTATTAATTATCTCTGTCTTTCTTAATATTTCTTAGAATCGCTATTATATTTGTTCCTATAACAGAGATTAAAACTACTATTTAAATAGATTCTATTGTTTTTTATTTGAATATTTGTAATTTTATTGAATGCAATAAGTATACTTACTAAAACAAGCAATATAATTTACTTATTTTACCATTAATTATATAAAAGTTTTAGAGAGGTATCTCACCTTTTTTATCCTCTGATTTACCCTCTTATGTCCCTCTGGATCACATTATCTATTATGCGTCCTAACATTCCTTCGTTCTATCTTTTAAGGATAGGTGAGTGCTATTACTTGTATACTGGGTCTATGCCCTTATGGAGGAATTAGGCTTTCCTCACCTAAAACTTTGTTTTTTAGATTAATATAAATAATATTTATCCTACATTTATAAAGTATTAAGCTGCTAAAAGCTTATGAATCTGTTTTAAACGTACTTCTCCTAATGCTTTTTTAGGATTATATTTTTCTTTATTTTT
>NZ_FQXO01000090.1 GCF_900129995.1 Caloranaerobacter azorensis DSM 13643
TTTCTTTACATTCCACATAGTTAATATAAAACTTTTGGTTTATATATATTACTTTTAATTAATTTTCTAGCTTTACATTCCACATAGTTAATATAAAACTACTTTTAAACTTCTCAATAAATTAAAAAAAAGAACTTTACATTCCACATAGTTAATATAAAACTTTCTAGGTATGTTGGTAGTGAAATTCGACTTAAAGACTTTACATTCCACATAGTTAATATAAAACTTTGTTCTATCCATCTTATCATCTCCTTTCTAGTCTACTTTACATTCCACATAGTTAATATAAAACTTATAATGAAAACTTATAAATATAGCTAATTTGTCTTTCTTTACATTCCACATAGTTAATATAAAACCCCATTTTTATAATAACTGCCTATAAGAAGTTTGAAGGCTTACAACATACTTAAATCTAGTTATGATTAGTATTTTTGCAGTAAAGTTATAGTAATGTTTTTTGTAATATAAATTTAAAGCCTTTTATTTAAGATATTTCAATAGATTTATACCTTTTTTTATCAAAACCGCTTTACTGCAACTTTAAAATCTTTCCAACTATTAGAAATAAAATTTTCAGGTTAAATAAATCCTAAAAATGATTTTGTTTAAAATAAAATATTAAAACAAAATTAAAACAAAATCTTCGATTTAAACAATTTAGAATAGATTTTGCTATATCCATTACAGAATTTATATTCAAAATTATCCACAAATTAATGCTGCTTATAATGACTCTGGTATGTAAACATTCCAGATAAAGTTTCAATGAAATCGATATTAAATCTTTAAAATATAATATTTTATTATAATTTCTTATGAATTATAAAAAAATATCATCAAAACTTTTATCAATACCAATCACTTTTTTCTTTATATGACTAGATGTTTTAATTTCATAAATATAAAGAGAGTCTTCTTGCTTGTTTAAAATCTTATTTACTTCATAAAGACACTTTTTCAATTTTCCTTCTGTTATTTCCCCTTCAAATACTGAATTCTGCGTCCAAATTAAGTATTCCTTTAACTTCTTTCTAACTTTATTAACTCTTTTCTCCCCAACATCATATGTAAGTATAACAAACATACTACCACCATGCCTTCAAAGGTTTATATTCTTCATCGCCTATAAAATGTTTAATAAGTTTATAACATTCCAACTTTATAAATGTTCTATAAGATACTTTTCTTTTCAATTTTCTATGTTTTATAGTCGTATCTAATTTTCTTTCATATTCGGAAATAAATTTTTTTCTACCTTTCTCATTTAGATAACATATCCCTTCATCTATATTAAAATCATCAAATGTTATTATTCTATTATTTACTAAATAAAATATTACTGTATCAACAACCAAAGGCTTAAATATTTCTGATATATCTAAACTTAATGAAAATCTTTTAACCGATGGTTCATGTAAAAAACTTATTGTCGGATCTAGTTGTGTTTTATATATCTCGGACAATACAGTCATATACATTAAACTATTTCCAAAAGATATCATCGCATTTACTGGATCAGTTGGCGGCCTTTTTTCTCTTTTTTGAATATTAAAGTCTGATTTTAATATTTTACTGAATGACTTATAATAACTTTTTCTTATCCTTCCCTCTATCCCCATTAATTCATCTATTCTCTGTGCTTTTTCTATGTTATTTCTCTCAATTTGTATTCTTTCTATTAAATCCTCTATCCCCTCCTTATGTCTTCTCATATTCTTAAGAATATGATGAACAGCACTGTCTACAAATGATTTTGCTATGCAAAGTCTTTTTTCATAATCATTGTAATGAGCTGCTTGATTTACTAATGTAAAACCGGAAACATTCTTTTTTCTTGGATAATAAGTACCAGAATAATGGCCATAATAATTGTAAAAGTTAAGCATTATTCCATATTGTGACAAATAATTTATAAGTTTAGAATTCAAATCTATTTCTCCGAATAAGTGAATACTGTTTATCTGCTGAATAGGTAATGCTCTTTTATTTTCTAGACAATCTATAAAATATATTGTATTATCTTTTCTTTTTAACCTTCCATTGTTGAATATATAAAAATCTCTTGACATAACTACACCTCTTTTGCAAAGCAGAATTCATAATATGCACATTTTGTGCAATATGGTAATTTAACCAATTCAGGTGGTTTTTTCTTTTGTGAAATTTCTTTAATGTCGATTAAAGCCTTTTCGATTTCCCGCTTATATTCATTGGTTAATTCTATCTCTTCTTGTCTTCTCTCTTTTACATAATTTATCTGTCCCTTTTTCTTTATTCCTAAACTATCTAAATAATACAAATAGTAAATAAGCTGCATTTTATCAGCTTTCGTCATCTTACTACTTATTTTTACTTCTCTTACATAATCGTTATCTAAAATATCTATTTTTAACATATCATCTATTAATACTTCTTTTTTCTTTAATCTTTTGTAGGAGTTTTCATGAACTAATTTACCTATCATTACCCTGTCGCTATTTTGCTCCATAGTTATCCCTTTTGAATATAACCATAATTTTCTTTTGCATATATAATAATAATTTACTTTTACTCCTTGAACTTTGAAATTATCTAAATTAAATTCCATTATATCACCTTACTTTATAAAAACTGTCTCTCAATATCAAACTCATTTAAATCTTTCTTTAGCCCTATTTCAAAACTATAATTATAATCGATTACAGGTATTCTATTAAATTTACCTAGTTCAATATAATCTACTATACGTCCATTTCTTCTTGCTTCTTCAAACATATATAAAGGTATATCTACTATAAAATCTTTAATATCATTTTTCGCTAATTCTCTTTCTTTTTTATCCTTACTTGTCTTTATAATATTTTCGCATTCCTTAATAAAATCTATATCTTTATAATAAACACACATAGGTACAACCGAAACATTTAAAATATTTCTTAATTTAACATCTGCCTTTTCTATTTCAAATTCTCTTATATTCTTAATCTTATTAATCGTATCTCTAATTTTTTTATAATATTCTGCTTCTTCTAATTTCTCTCTTGAATATACCCTTTGAACTATCTTCATCTTCAGTTCTTCATCTAATTTCTGCCCGCTTAATTCTTTTATTGCTTCTTTTGATAATTGAAATATTTTAGGATCAATAATAGATTTATCACTATTACCTACTCCTGATGTGTACTTATCTTTACCTGTATATACATATACATTTGTTACATCATCTTTTAATGTTCTACTCCTATACACTCTTCCCATTCTCTGAAATAAACCAGATATATCAGATAACTCTGTATATAATACGTCAAAGTCTATATCAAGGCTAGCTTCAACTACTTGTGTAGTTACCCATATTCCGCTTTCCTTATTATCCTTATCGCCTATTTTTAATATTTCTCTCTCTTTTAATGCTCTGTGCTTCTTTATAAATCTACTATGTAATAAATTAATGTTAGCACCCGATAACCTATCATTTTTTATTAATTCATCATATATCTCTTGTGCCTTCTTTACCGTATTAACTATAATCAATACCTTTTTATCTTTCCAATTCTCCACTACATGATTTATGTTTATATCTTCCTCTATAACCTCTATTTTGTGTCTAATCTGTACTTTCCCTTTTTCCTTTTTACAATAAGTTACAGGCCCATTAAATTCTATTTCTTCTTCCTTCATAAAATCTAATATTATCTGTGGTAATGTAGCAGTTACTATACTAAATCTTCCTCCAGCTTCTGTAATATATTTTAATGCTACAATCAAATACCCTATCATATCTGGCGAATACATTTGTATCTCATCTATTACAAGTTTTGAATAAGCTAAAGTAGCAAGTTTTAATTCAAACCCCTCATATTTAAATATAAAGTCTATAAGTTGATCTAATGTACATATAGTAAGCGGCATACTAAACTGTTTTGTTTTCTCATAATAATCAATATCCAAATCATCATTTCTCTTTAAATATTCAGAATATGTATCAGAATGAAGTAATGCTACATGTTCAAATCCTATTTTATCTTTAACCCTATCATATATAGCATTTATAGAAACTCTTAAAGGCAATGTAAAAAATCCCTTATTATTTCCTATCCAAAATAAAGCTGCCTCTGTTTTCCCTATACCTGTTGAAGCTATTATTACATTATTTTTATCTTGATTCTTTATCATATATTGTTGTAATTCATTTAGCTTATATCCACTATCCTCTATTGATTTTAATGTTTTTTGAAATAAATCTCTATTAGGCTCTTCAACAGGTATATGTGCGCTTGCCGAATAATCCAGTTTATTAAGCAAACCTTTAGTAAGTATATATTTATAATAAATTTCATTTTCGTCTTCGCCATATATTATTCTTCTATATTTATTTACATATCTCGAATATGATTGATACAATTTCTCTGTTTTGTCTATTTCATCAAATTCAAATAAATCTCTCCATTTTTCCAAGTCTTCTTTTACAATCCTTTTTATAACATCTGAATTCTCTAATTTTGGTCTATTATGATGATAATATATACTTTGATATAAAACTCTTAATTCATCTTCACTATACTTTTTTTGTAGCTTCTTTTTAGGTAAAAAAGCAGGGCTCAAATACCCATGAGGAATCTCTTCTATCTCTGGCAAATCATCTTTTAATTCATCTAATCCCATTTTTTTGTATAATTTATTTTGAAATTTAGTATTCATCTTACCCAAATCATGATATATACAAGCAATCCTTAAAATTTCCCAATCCAAATATTTGATATTCGGATATATACTTTTAAGTCTATTAAATTGAAATAATAATTCCTTTGTATGTTCTACAATACTTTCTCTGTCTTTAGTTTTGGCAAGAAATAAATTGTTCATATGTCGATATCTCCTTCCATTAAATTTAAAGATAGGGTAAAACCCCTATCTTTAAACTTAATATAATACTAAAAATACTTGCCACACTAGTATAGTTAAGTTCTCATTTTAAGCGAAAAAAACTAAATTATTATCTTCGTCTTTGTATATTTCTGTTCCTTCTGTTATTTCATTTCTATTCATAACCCCATGAATCACTTTAACTTTTTCCCATTGCCTAATAGTAGTATTTTTCTTTATTTTTATTTTGTTGTAGACTTTATTAAGATTGTATATGGTTGCATTAGAAGGAAAATCAGATTTAGAAAACATATCTACAGGTATATATGCATCATAATTTAGCTTAACTGAACAATCTTCCAATTCTTCGTTACTTATTTCTACTATCTTCACCTCATCAACTCTAACAATATCTTCTCTTCGTCCTAAAGAGATATACTCTTTAGGCTTCGTAAAATTCTCATAGATTAAATCTAATAATTTCTCATCTTGTGGTTTTATGTGTATTAATAACTCTACATCTACCAAAAGTTCTGCAGTAGAAACTCCTTTTATTATTCCATACGTTTTTTCAATTTCTTCCCCTGTTTTCTTATTTATCTCTCTAGAACTCACCTTTATATTATGCCTTCCTTTTTCATAAGCTGCACATGAAAACTCATATCTTGTCCACAAATCATTTACTTTAGAATGATACTTACCTTGAATGCTTATACTCATATCCTTATACTCTTCAAATCCGCACACATAATGAATCATTCCTATCACAGTTGAGTAAGGAGGTAAAGGATATGTTTCTTTTAACTGAAAACTCGTAGGTTTCTTATAGTTAACTAGATTTTGATAAAGTTTTAGCCTAATAGCCCTCATATTATCACCTACTTAACTGCCTTGTAATACTCATCTACCCTTTTCTTTAACTCATTAAAGAAATCTCCCATATTAAGCGGTTTTAACCTTTCTTCTATATCACTATCATTTTTAAATATTCCTTTAATAAGTCCGCAAATAGTGTTTTCTTTTATATTATCATCTATCTTATAAACATCTTCTATAGTATCTATTAGAATTTTATTGTTTCTAACTTTTAACTTATTTTCGAAAAAAGGATTTTTAATATCATATACTCCACCAATAGCGAATATTGGTGATAAATTCTCCCTTCTTCCCTTTATATCTCTATATAAAAACTTGATAGTATCTAATAATTTATTTATTCTTCTTGCCTTCTCTTCATTTGGAACCTCTATATCATCATTTTCATCTATTCCAACTTTATCCAAATCTATAGTTATAGTATAAACATAGTAGGATTTATGTATCTCACTTTGAGCTATATTACCGCCATCTTTAATTTCTCCATTCTGTTTATTGTATCTATCTAATAAACCTTTGTTAGTTAAAAAATCTAAATCTGCATTAAAGCTCTCTAATGATACTGCATTAGAAAGTCTTACTACTGCTGAACGAGTTTTAGCCGGTTTTTTTGTTTTCATATATCCAAATAAATCAATTTCTGGATAATCTTTAATTGTTGCATCTGGAGCAAATTGTATTACAGAACCATCTAATTCTAATGGTGTCCTATCTTCTCCCATTTGAGTTATAATATTATATCTAATTGCCTGCCTGGAAATATATGTGTAACTATCTCCAGAACCCCTAGAAATCTTCTTTAATGAAGCAACATTTCCAACTCCTTCACCATAATTTGCACTTTCAGCTTCGAATATAAAACTTGCAGTTAAACCTTTTTTATCCATTTATTTCATCCCCCTCATTTTCTTTATCCAATTCTTTCTTTCCGTTCTCTCCCTGAAGTCCTAATAAAAATGAATATCCTAATGTCTGGAATCTATCTTCATCTTTCAATCCTTCAATAAATTCAATCGGTATTTCTTTATTCAAATACATATAAGCATTTATAAGAGTATCCATAAACTTATCTGTATTTTTAGTTTTTAATGCATTCAATAATCTGTAAGATATACCACTTATTTTATTTTTTGAATTTTTGGCTTCATAAGCCTTTTTAAGCTCAAAACCTAACTGTTGAAGTTTATCTATAGTATTATAAGATATCATTTTCCCTTTCATAATACCTCCCAAATAATCATTATTTATTTTAATAATAATTTTTATATTACCAATTTTGGCAAATTTCTCATTCATGTTTAGATACAAAAGTTTATTTATTAAATCAAATTGATTTTTGTTATCATACAATCTTTTAATAACTTCACTATATATATTAATATAATCTCCTATATCGGTCTTTACATAACTATTCACCAAATATCTTAACAACTTCTTATTTTCATATATGATTTTTAATTTATTCTTTGATAGTACATTAAAGGTATACGGTCTTCTATCATTATTAGAATCTAATTTAACTATCTGTATATTATCTATCTCCTTTTCCATATTCTCTACTACACTTTGTTTTAAATTTTCAGATACAGCATAATAACTTTTTTCTTCTAATTCCTCAAACCTAGTATTATGGTCTATCGCAATATTATTAATACTTATCAAAGTTTTAACATCTGAATTTTGATTAATAAATAAACCTCTATCTCTTACTACTGTAAATCCTGCTGGTATACAAGAATATACCAAATTACATATAGGACACACAAACGCATCTCCATAAAAATTCCAGAAATGAGACGTTTTTCGAGACATATCTACTCCTATTTTATTTATCCAAGTTAAATCATAAGAAGCTGGTTTAGATAATTTAGAAATCTTCCTATTACAATTAAAACAGTTATAATTAGAATTGCTATTATCTTCATTATTGATATATTCAATAATACTATTTATAAAATAATTTTTATACTCTTCATACATATTATTTTTATTAGCATTTTTATGTAAAAAACTTACGTCTTTAATGAATTTAGCTATTACATCGTATATGATATTTTTTGCTAGTATTACTCTCTTTACTTCATCTGCTTTTAAAAAATCTATTATATCGCTAATTACATCCAATTGTTCTTTTATATTAGGAATAATATCTTTAATAGTCTGTTTCTTATTTTTCTTTATCTTCTTTAATTTCTTCTCTTCTTTTAATAAGTCAATTTTACTAGATTTGATAATTGAATATCCACTTTTATAGCTGCTGCTTGTTAATTTCTTCTTTGTATATTGGATATGATTATTTATTTTTTCTATATCTTTTTCTGTTATCTCACCTTCATTAAAATTAATTATATAGTCTTCAAAGCTAACTATTCTATACCATGAAGTGAACTTTAAATACTTATCTATAAAATATTTAAAGTACATTTCTTCAAAGTTCTCTAATAGCTCTTCATCAAATTCTATATAATTTGATTTTTTTTCAAACTTTTTCCCACTATGCTCTAATATATTGGCTATTCCAACTATCCCTGCATTATATAGCCAATCTGAAAGTTCTAGCCTTATCCTACTAATCTCCCTCACCGTTGACTTATATCTATAAAAACCTTATAGAAAGCAACGCATACCTATAAATCTTTATAGATTTATAGATCTTATCCGATACTTCTATTATG
>NZ_FQXO01000064.1 GCF_900129995.1 Caloranaerobacter azorensis DSM 13643
ATATAGCAGAAGCTATATCTTCTAAATGGTGGATATCTTTTAAAAAAACAGGTGGCAGCTTGCCACCTATTTTAATTCGTCTAACACCTTTAAAACATCTTCTGTTAATGTCATAGCTCTTGGGCTTGATTCTTTTCTCTTTATATATCCAGCCTTTTCTAGTTTTCTTAAATGTTCATAAACTGTACTACTAGATTTTAGATTTACCATCTTACATATCTCCCTAATAGTTGGGCTATATCCTTTTTCTTTTATATATGTATCAATAGCCTTTAAAATCTCAACTTGTCTTTTTGTAATCACAATATGCCCCCTTTACTCAACTTAATCTATAAATCTATTGTACAGAACATGCGTTCGATTGTAAAGGTAAAAAAATAAGGTGCAATATAGTATCAAAAATTATATAGCTATATTATTATTATTTAATGATAAAAGAAACTTAAATCCTTCCTCAAATTTTAATACTTGATACGAATGTTCTTTTAATATAGACATTATAGTTTTAAAATATTCACTGTCAGTTCGTTCTATATCATATATGAAAACAGTCTTTATCTTGTCCTTTAATTCATATGCATTATATGACCATGTTTTCGCTGCACTAATTAGATGTGATAAACTTTTTCCTTCAAATATAAATATTTTAATCCCATAATCTCCAATAACATAATCAAACTTAATATTATCGTCATATTTACCTGATATTTTTTTTGTTGAATACTCAATTCTATTTGATTTTAATAATTCTCTTATATATGCTCTTTCTTCATTTTTATTGAGACGTTCTTTTTTGTTATAGTCAAATCTCAAAAATATTTTTTTCGTTTTTTCAATAAAATCATCAACTTCATCTGTCCTATAGCTTTGCACAGAACCAAATCTGAATTCATTGACGTAATGCTTTATAAATTCTCTTATACTAAAATTATCATTATAATTCAAAATATTTCGTTCAACTGTATATTTAATTCCTTTAAGATATTCTTTTACAAATTCAATATCTAGTTCATCATCAAAACTTGCTAATCTCCTCCAATTAGTCGTAATTTCAAAAACTCTTTCATTGGTTGTAAGATTGTGAAATAAAATTCCTAAAGTTATACATTCATCTCCAATTAACGTTGTATAATAACTCAATACAGAAAATTCTATTATAGCCACAACAATCACCTCCTTATATTACTTAATATTACTTCGCATATATCTTCTAAATGAAATAGCCTATAGGTCAAATATTCAACTAATATATTTAAATCGCTTGAATTTACGTTCCACTGTTTAGGTATATCTGATATAATATCATAAAGTAGAGATTTTGTTAATCTAGATTTAAAATCTGTACAAGTTTCCAATAAGACTCTTTCATTAATAAACATTGATTGAAAAAAATAATTATAAACTTCTTTGTTGGAGTCTATTATATTAGTATCTTTATAATCATTGTCTTCTATACCCCGTAATAATGAATTTCCATCCCATATGCATTCATTTTTAAATACATGAGTATGGTCTATAGCATAAAATCGATGGTCATCTGACTTCAATGAAACTAATAAATTTCCAACATTTCTGTCTTTATTATAAATTAAATGGTCAAACAATAAAACTCTATAAAAATCCTGCTTATTTGATATAAACTTTATAACAGAACAATTCACTATTACTACTTTATCCAACCTTTTTGAAAAATAACATGGTCCATAATTTTCACTTGTTATTGATACATTGGCACTCACCTCAGTGTTATTGTCTATATAAGCAATGCCAGCATCAGGAATAGGTAACTTTAGAATCTTTGCAAGTTTATAACATATATATTCATTTACCAATGCCAAGTTTCCTTCTGTATTATTAAAAATTTTAATTACGGCATATTCTGAATTTGACAGAAAAGCATACAAAGGTTCTGTTGAACCATTTCCTACAGGAAAAAGTATTTTATCTACATGAACATAATCCAAAGATTATCACCTCCTTTAGTTGAAAATTCAAGACAAACTATAAAAATTATACTACATAACACTAGCATAAATTGTCGATATTTGTCAGTTGCCTTTCAAAATAAAAAAGAAGGTAGAATCCAGCATAAAACTAGACTCTACCTTTATCTTTTGAACAGTATTTATAAAAATTATCTAAAGACATATCAAAATAATCTGCTATCTTTTTTGCAATACCTATTTTCATACTATCAAAACTTATTTTCCCAGATACGTAGTCTGAAATAGTTTGTTGAGGGACATTTATTGCCTTTGCTAGTTTATATCCTGATACATTCCTTTCTTCTAACAATTTTTTTAAAGACATTTTTCCCCTCCTAACTTTTTTTAATGAGCAAATTAATTATTAATAACGTAATTCCTAGATGAAATAGTATATCAAATACTTTGTATGGTGTTAATAAATGTAATGCCTGTACAATCAATAAAACAATTAATAAAATATTTTTTTTATTCATATTTTATGCTAGACGTGATATAATATTAAGAAAGGGTGGGGCTTTCGCCCCGTGTTAATGGTCGTTCGTATCTTTTTTGAAGAGCGTATACACTATAGCGATAGTGCTTACTACTTCAAAAACGATATGAACGACTTTTTCAATTTCGTCTAGCAATTAATCACCTCCTTTACATTTATATTATACCGAAAATTCAGTATAATGTCAATAAAAATTTTTTTATTTTCTTTCAAAAAAACAAAAAAGACTAGGGCATCGCACCCTAGCCTACACTAATACCTATCAAAAAATTAGTTACCTTTCTTATCATCAGCAAATCCTTTATTTTCTGTTGTAGGATTATTAATTATACCAGCTATTACTAAAATACTTAATAAAGCTTTCCAAAGTTCTTCATAATTTGTAGGCAATACATCTAATCCGAAAG
Source organism: Caloranaerobacter azorensis DSM 13643 (assembly GCF_900129995.1). Lineage (GTDB taxonomy): Bacteria > Bacillota > Clostridia > Tissierellales > Thermohalobacteraceae > Caloranaerobacter > Caloranaerobacter azorensis. The sequence goes on from NZ_FQXO01000064.1 coordinate 2,889, forward strand.
CTTCTAATAGCATTGGAATAAAAGCAAATATAGCAGCCCACAATCCGTAATTTTTCCATCTATTCATAATTTACACCTCCGCAATTTTCTTTATTTGACTTAATCTATCTCTTAGCTCTTCTACTTTTGTTCTTAAAGCTTTATTTTCTTCTCTAACTGAAAAATATAATTTTTTGTAGTCTACAGTTTCAACTTTTACTGCAAGTATTTTATTTAATATCTTGAGTATTCCTTCTCCGTAACCCTTTCCTGGCCATGCCCATTTTCCATTAAGGTCAGTTACATAAGGAGCTGTTCCTAATAATCCTTTATCAATAAGTATCTGGTATCTTGGGTCTACTATTTCTTGTACTGGTTTTTCAGTAGTTGCATAACCTTTTAAGTGTTGTATTTGTGCTCTTACTCCAATACGTGGTGTTGGGAATGTAGCACACTGTCCTTTGCCATTATTATTTAATGCTCCTATACCAGCAAAGTTATTTTGTTTAGGCTGAACTATACCACCAAATCTAAAAAAACCTGTTTCCTTCAAAGATTGTGCGAACGCTATATCGCCTCGAACACCTTCAATTTCTCCTTCTTCTAGGTAATAACTTACTAGTTCATCAACTGTGCAATTAATTTTAGGATTAGGGTTTATAGATAATAAATACTTTTTCATTTGTTCTGCAGTTGCTTGAGCTTTACCTAATATCCTAATTTTTTCTTGTTTATTTTTCTTAAGTGCTTCTAGTTCTCTTTCAACATCTATTAAGAACCCTCTCCAATTTTCCCAATTATTTTTAGCAAATATTCTAGGACATATTTTACCATTCCAATCATAATGTCTCTTAACTCTATCTATTCCCCATCCTTTTTCATATAAGAGCTGTGCTACTAGCTTAGTGGCATTAACAACTGTTTTCGCTCTATCTCCACTTTCGCATATTTCTATTGCAATAGATTTTCTATTTCCAGTTCCATTATTTCCATCTCCAGCATGCCAAGCAACTTCATTTAACGGAATAGCTTCTACCGCTTCTTTTTCATCAATAGCTATATGCCAGCTTGCTGTTCTATGATTGTTTTTATTTACTAGCCAATCTCTCTCATTTTGAGCAGTACTTCGAGGATTAGCTGTACTATGAATTGTAATATATTCTGCTTGCATTTCTAATCCAGGTCTCCTATTATAAGGAGTATCCTTTGGAATGTGTTGTATTTTATAATTCACTCTACCACCTTCCCAAACTTTGAATATACCAAATAAAAAAACCTATAAGTGATGTTGCACCTAACATCACCAAGGCTTTTATCCAAGCAGTTAAACTTTCTATTTTTTCTATCAAATTTTGTATTTTTTCTCCCATTTTAGCATCATTGATTTCGAGCTGCACAATTCTACTCTCATGATTATCTAATTTTTCCATAATCTCTTCATGTCTTTCACATACACCCACATATATTCACCTCGCTTTAATAATAAAAAAAGAAGGGCATAAAAAATACACCCTTCTAGGTGTTAATATCCATACTTTGCTTTTTCAGCATCTCCCCAAGCAATGCATTCTTGTACATACTGTAAATATTCTTGATATTTTGGGTCATTAGGATTTTGTAAACCTAAACGTTGCATCTTAAATTCTGCATTTATATCATATCTTTCTCTAATTTTAGAAATTACTTGTTTATTTATTTCTTCTTTTGTCGGTGGAATTGAAGATAAATACTCTTCTAGTGTTTGAATAATTCTTACATCAACAGGTTTATCATTTTCATCAAACACAAGCTCATATTCTTTTGCATTTAATACTTGTTGTACTTTTTCTGCATCCTCTGTATCATGCAAAGAAAATGTTGCCATGTTTTCTTTTAAATCAAGAGCTTCGTTTGGTGGCCCTTCTGGGAACATCAAATTTGTTCCAGTATGATATAGAACTTTTTTTGTATTCTTGTCATAAATTATTTTCATTATCCCCACACCTCCCATTTTATGCCAACATTTAATGTACCGCCTGATGACATATCATTTAATATTTCTATATTTATATAGTTTCCTTCTATCCATACATTTCTTACGCCTAATGAATTATCGTATAATGCCCAATAACTCATATCCAATTCTATATTATAATTTTCTTCTTTTCCTAGTAAAAAATCAGTCTCATATTTTTTAGTCATTATTCCCCAACACTTAGAAATTCCCATAGTCCCGTACGCTATTGCGTCTAATTTATTAGTTGTAAAAGTTATAGATGCTGCACTAAATCCGCAAGCACCTTTACTATTACTACCACTCAAAAGTATAATACGTCCTGCTTTATAACCACTTCCAATATATATTTGTTTTACTACTCTATTATTGCCTGATATTGTTTCATTAAATGCAGTACGACCTGCATTAAACTTAAATCCCAACTCACTTGCATGTTTTCCATCAACTTTGTCCGCATTACTTACAGTTGAAGTAATATCACTTCCTGAATGTTTGTGTCCAATAGGGTTAAAAGCAGAAGGTTTATTCAGTATATTATTCCAATCCCGGATTTGGTCTCTGTGCCAACCATCTAACTTATCACTATCTGCCGCCTTTTCAGTTTTCCCTAATTTGCTATTAGCAGTATTCAAAGCTACGACTGCTTTATCATATGCAATTTTTACTGCTTTACTACTTGCTGCAGTTGTACTACTTGTACTAGTCACACTATCTGATACAGCTCTTTGTGTTGTTATATATCCTACATCATTAATTAGTTGACTTAATTTTGTCGGCTTGATGCTTTCAGCATATTTCTTTGCATTCTGTTCTGCCGCATTAGCTTTTGCTTGAGCTCCCGCAGGTGTTTCTTTCGCATTCCAAGCATTTTTCTCTTTATCAGTAACAAATCTATGAGTACTATCTTCTACAATCATAGTAGCTGGATGTGTAGGAGGATGAATGTATTTATTTGCCCCTGGTTCTATCCCTGTAAGCTTTGTTTTATCTTCATCAGTATAGTCGTTTGTGCTTAATCCTTTACCTTCTTCTTTATCAACTTTTCTGTCATTTCTGTCATTTAATTTCTTTAATTCAGCATCAATAATATCAGCATTATTATTAAAAACTTCAACATTATAATTCTCATTTGGCAATGGCTTTTCAAGATTATAGTTTTTGGTATAATTAGGCAATTATATCACTCCTTCTCTCAAAGTTTGATGTGTGTAGTTACTAAGTGCTTCATGGGTATAATTCTTCAATTCTCCATGAGTTCGATAAGTAAATTCAAAAGTATAAGTTAAATGAGCAGGTTTAATTTCTTCTATAGTTAATTTTAAGTCAGCTATGTTTCTAGGAATACCAATGGTACTAACAAACTTTATAATAAATCTATAATTTTCATTATCTTCTATAACCTCAACTTCACCATTAGAGTAAGAGCTAGCTACTTCTTTTATTATCTGCTTTGTTACGGTACCTGTCCCTCTAATTTTAGCTTTTATTCGTTCACGCCTAAATTCATAAGGTTTACTTACATCAACTGTTAATCCATGTATCTTTTCATATCTACTTAATAAATCAGATGCTGTATTTATAAAACATTCACTAATAGTTTTGTTAAGCCCTTCACTAACCTTCTTAATCTCTGTTCCAATAATACTTTGCAATTCTTCCATTGTAAGATTGCCATTATAATACGGAGGCAGTAAATTCATTAGATTCATATTATACCACCTCTGTTAAGTTTATAGTTCCTGCTATCGGTATTTCATCATTACCAATTGTTATATTAGATGTACCTTCATTGATAAGCAGATTAGAGTGATCATCAACCCCTTCTGTAGCAAGTAAAATGCTCCCTATTTTAGCATAGCTAATTGTTATAGATGTACCCTCATTATATGCATTATATGTTTTAAATACTGTGCTTTTAAGATATTCTATAAATAAATTTGTAAAATTTGTTACTACTTCATTTAATGTTTTAGATCTATTTAATTTAATATTAGCTGATACATTTATTACCTTTTCGATCGGACTATCTACTGTTACTGTTGCACCAATTGGTCTTACACTTTCAATATACTCGTATACAGATTGTTCCAGTGTTTCGTCTATATTCATATCACTATCAACAATTAATACTTTAACCGTTCCTGGTCCATTCCAGAGTGAAAACACTTTTGCGCCTCCTACACCAGGGACCTCAAGTGCCCATTGTTTATAATGGTTTGCATTTCCACTTGTAGCTGGTTTTTGTAAATAAGCATAAATTCTTCGGCGAAAATTATCGTCTGTTTCCTCATCTTCTCCGCTAATAAGAATATCTGTTAATGTAGCAGTAATACCATTTACATTGTCAATATTATTTAATTCCCCTGTATAGATATTTCCTATCTCTCCGTATTGCTCGCATTCAGCCTTATATTCTGTATCAGATATTTTTTCAATAATAACATATGTTGTATCTTCTAATCCCCATCTAGTTCCTATATCTACTGGGCCTGTTGTAACAATTTTTCGTATCGCTTTTGTAGCAGGTTTCCTTGTAATGCCATAATCAGCAGCTTTTCGGTTTAAATATTCACCAACTGCAGTATCTACAAAAAACAGATCTATAAAATTATTAAGCTTAAAATATGTTTCTGCTAATTTATAAGCACAAGGAGCAAGAGCATCATAGATGATAGAGCCGGGACGCTTATCAACATTGTTAGGAACTCTATTTAGCATATCGTTTAATATATTTTCATATGTCATGTCTTCCCACATCAGATAGTCACCTCTTTTGTGATTGTTAAATCACCATAAATGCTTGTAACATCAAAAGTACATAACAGTTTATCTCCATTTATTTCAAACTTAAAATTATCAACACTTTTTATCCTCTCATCTTGCAAAAGGCATTCTTGAACTCTTCTTTTTAGTTCAATTTGTACATATACAGGATCCTTGCCTATAAGACTTTCTAACTCAATACCATAATTAAAGCTATATATAGGATACTCATATTTTTCAGTGTTAAGTACCTTATATATAGCTTGCCTAACAGCTTCTAGCTCATCTATATAGCCTTGTATTTTATTATCTAATAGTTTGTATGTTCGGCTTGTTTCTATACTTTCTGTCGTATCTAATTCTATGCCTATAGACGATTTAGGTATCATCTACTCACACCCTTTATTTTTATGTTTGATATGGTCATACCGTTTGTTACTGTTATTGGTTCTATTTTTACAGTCATAGTATTTAATACATTAGGTATTCCCAGTATTTCTACAATATAAAATTCCTGTCCACCATGATTCCTTATAAGTCTTACTTTATCACCTGTTTTAACAAAGTCTTTTAGATTGCCCTTTATAAGCTCGTTTGGGATAGTCAGCTTATCGCTAATTTTAACACCATCGTTTACTACTGTACCAATCATAAGACTTGTTAATTTTGCATTGTTAAGATAGTTTTTGATTATTGTTTTTATCTCATTTATCATATCATCACCTCTAGACTCATTGTATGAACAGGAACAAACCCATGTGTAACTGATTTAACTATCAATCTTCTGTTCAACTGAATATCCTCAATTTGCCCATAAAAACTGTTTCCTGCCCTAACTCTAGTATCACCTAAGCATTCTAATGTAAGTGTCTCTAATTCCCTGTTATAAAGCTTTAGTAGCATATCAGCCTTTGATTTTGCTTGAGATAAATTAGCATTCTCCATAATTTCAAAATACTGTAGCAGCCCAAAACGTTCAATTGAGCTTATATCTTTTGCATCTTTTATGCTGCCTTCATTTTTGACAAGAATTTTTATATAATTATAAAAACTATCATCAATAGATTTCTCATATTCAAAGTCATAAGCAAGACTTTTATCTCCTAAAATTAAATTAAGAGCTAAATCTTCTAAATCTCTAATTGCTATGCTCCCAAATTCATCTCTCAAGCAATACCATTTGCCAGTATGAGTCAATGTATCGTTTATTGCTGTATAAATTATATCAAGCCATGTCTTATCGTCCTGGACGCTTACCGGAAGCCTGTAACCTGTGTCAGTTAAGATCCCTTTTCTCAAGTTAAAGTAATTACACATTTTATTGACCAGAGTAGTAACTGTATCATTCTTTACTACAATAGTATCCTTTGCCTTGCAATATCTCAACTGATCGTAAGCTGTTACTTTTATTTCTTTGCCCTTATTTCTACTATACTTGAATACATAACCATAAAAGATGTTTGCACCATTGTATCTAAAACGAACTACACTGCCATTTTGAATTACCAACTCATCATCAATATAAGAAAATTCGAGCTTGCTACATCCGTCATTGAAAGTATCTTTCCATGAGACAGACTTCACAAGCTCGCTTATTTCGTATATTTTTCCGTCGACTTCCACCAAAAATTCCATATTCATGCCAGAATCACCAACTTTTGTCCTGCATATATAAGGTTAGGGTTTTTGATTTTGTCTTTGTTAGCATTAAATATTTTGGTGTATTGGGACCCATCCCCATAATATTTCTTTGCAATTGCCCAAAGCGTATCACCAGATTGCACTATATGTGTTCCATTACTTTTAGGATTAACTTTTGGAACTGGCATTATTTTCTGTGTTGATGCTACAGTTCCTATAGGAGTCGGTGTTACTACAACAAACTTCTTACCATATTCTCTATATTCAACTAGCTGAAAATTAATGTACTTATCTCCTTCCTCCCCTGCTTTTTCGGTAATCGTTAGTTCTTTAATCAGCACAAGTGTATTGATATCATCACCTACACCGTTTGATGCTATAAATCTAACAGGAGCTTTTTCATCTCTCCATCTTTGAAATAAATTGATGTAATAATCCGGTTCTCTAAAACCTCCAGAAGTCTCTACATAATGAAGTTGATTATGTGGAAATTCACATTCAAAACTATATTCTTTTAATTCCATGTGGGTAGGTACTGCAATCTGTCCCAGTTTCAATATCTCGTATTTTTCTATTGCTTGTATGCTAGATATTTCAATTTGTTCTGGGTTAACAGGAAGTCTATATGTTGCATTATCTTTGTCAAAAAACACTGCGTAACTACTCATTAAGCATAACTCCCTTCTGCAGCAGTTGCTATTTGTTCCTGAAGTATTTTTCTTATTCTTCTAGCTACCTTATCTACGTCTGCTTCTTTATGAACATCTCCAAAACTTACTTGTATATTAGGTGCTAATGTTGCTGTACTAAATTTATTGATATATTCTCTTTGTGCTATGTCTTGTAAATATTTTAAGTCCTCATCAGACATATCAACTTCAACTTTTCCATTAGATCCAATCCCTTCGATTGTAAGAGGGTTTCCTTCTGTTCCAATATTGCTTAAATCAAATTCTTTATCTTCTTTATCTGTCATTAAATCAGTAAGAGATGAAATTTTATCTTCTACCTTTTCCCCAAATTTATAACCTGTATCCCACACTTTACCATATTCGAATCGATGCTTGATTATAGGAGCTTCTCTATTAATAGTAATAGCATCTTCATTTTTACCCCATTTAAGAACTTTTTCTTGCAAAGCGGAAAGTCCAGATGTCCAGTCTGTGCCAAATATTGCATCAATAATTTTTGTTACAACTTTCCCTAATGATAAGAACCATGAAATAATTTGTCCGATCAAATTGGCTACAGCGCCACCAAAGCTATTAAATCCACCATTAGCAGCATTAAGAACCCATTCAATTATACCTATAAATGGTTCGACAAAAATTGTCCATATTACTTGTATTAACGAATTCATTAATCCAATTACTACATTTCCAATAAAAGCTGCTGCGACTATAACTGCCCCTATAATTATACCAGTTGCAGAAATACTTGTCCCAGTTAATTTATTTATTACAGCAATAGCTGCATAGAATACCGCTATAAGAGCAATAACTCCAGTTATAATCCATGTTATAGGACAAGCTGCAAGGGCAGCGTTAAGACCATCTTGTGCCCAAATTAAAGCAAATATTGCAGCATATTCTGCCCAATCTAATGCAATTTTTTTTGCCTTATCTGCTATTGTTTTTAAAGTAGTTAACCAAGCAATACCCATTGTTGCATTATATACGATTAAAGCTCCTATGATACCCCAAATTAAAGGCTCTATTATACTCCAATTATTTGCAAAGAAAAAACCTATTTTTGATATTATATTAATCAATCCACTTGCAACTGTTGACATTATGTAAAACCCTTTAATTAGTCTATCAATAAACTTATTAAAACCTTCTGAATTAATGAGTTCGTTTGTTTCTTGAATAACTGGGTCAAAAGCTTTTAATCCATCGTTTTTTATCCTATTCCATACATCTCCAAACGTCATAGGCATTGTTTCAAATTTATTATTTATATCATCTGCAGCCATAAATACAGCATTCTTAATTATATCGGCTGTAATAACTCCTTCCGCAGATAATTCCTTTAATTCTCCTTTGCTTTTACCCATATATTTTGCAATTGCATCAGCTATTATTGAAGCATTTTCCGTTATTGCTCTAAATTCATCTCCCTGTAACCTTCCGGCTGCCATTGCCTGACTTAATTGTAGTAGCGCTGAAGCCTGTTCGCTTGAACTTGCTCTTCCCACTTTAAATGATTTTTGTACTAGCTCTGTAAATGCTATCAGTTCATCGTTAGATTTGAATGCATCACCTGCTAATAATCCCATTTTAGATATTGCATTAGCCATGTCTAAATAAGATCCTCTGGATCTATTGGCAGCAGCTAATATCTTTTCTTGTAATTCTGCTTGAGTTTGCAAACCGTCGTTGATTAAAGAAAGCCTTGCTGCAGTATTAGTATACTCATCTGCTATATCTATACCTTTTTTGGCTACAGCAAAACTTAAAAAAGTACCTATTAATTTTCCTAGTCCAGAACTTGCAATATTAGCACTTGCACCTGTATCTTTTAATTTTTTATTAAATTTATCTGTTGCTCCACTTGCTTTTAATATTTGATCTGTTGCAGTTTGAGTTCTCTTTTCAATTTTACCAATAGTTCTTGAATAACCATCAAATAGCTTAAACATTGCCTTGAGGGTTGCCATTATCTCCCCCTCCCTCTTCTAGGCGCTCTTACCTTTTTTATTTTATCATTCTGTCTTTTTTCTTCTTCTATTCTTAACTGAATACTAGCATAAATGAAAGCTTTTTCTCTTTCACTCATATTAGCTAAAGTAGAAGGTAATATATGGAGTTTCTGAAGGGCAAAGTGAGCCAAGTTAAACTCGGCATCACCTTGCCTTATTCGTTTTTTACTTCTTCAATCTCCTCATTTATATCAACATCCAATCCTGAAAGCTTTTGCACTGCTTGTGCCAATTCTGCAAATTCGCCGACATACAACATTGTTTTAAGTAACTCTGCTTCTCCTAATACACCATAAGCCTTCTGCAATTCTGCATTTTTCAAATCAGGAAATACAACTGCACTCGCTGTTAGCTCATGAATATAGCCCGTTCTGTCAAATGTTTCATTTCCTTTTTTATCTCTTTTTGTATATTTTTTAATTAATTGTTCGTTTTCTTTTTGTGTAATAGGTCTGATTACAAAAGGAACAGGTTTACCATCTTCTTGAAAACGATTAGATACTATAACTTCTTTATTTTCTACCTGTATAGGGTTTAAAAATGCTTTTAATGAACTCATGTTATCTCTCCTTTTCTATTTTTTAGATCGAGTAGGAGGTAGATGATTAATTCATCTACCGACCTCTCACACCACCGTACGTACCGTTCGGTATACGGCGGTTCATTAGGTTAAGTTCA
>NZ_FQXO01000066.1 GCF_900129995.1 Caloranaerobacter azorensis DSM 13643
TCTTTATAATTAGGAACTTCAATTGTTTCTATAATAGGAAGTTCGGTATCAACTTCGATTTTTCTATATGGTTTGCTTATTGGTTTATTAGTTCTAGGTTTTATAGGATTTTTAAAATATGGGATTAGAAGATAAATTACTAAAACATAAAGAATTCTGATAGTATTTGTTAAGTTAATAATTAAAGATTTCATTTTTGGTTTGTCTCTCCTTTCTTTTGTATTTCTTTTATATTTTTGGTGCTACTTAAAGTATATCCAAAGAGGGGGGAGACAACCAAACCTATATATTATTCAAATTTCAATGTTTGGGTGTCAAATTTGCTCTAAACTTTTGACACTACGCTAATTGTAGGAGGGGGAGTTTTATGAAAAACAATATTATTGATGGTAAAGAAATTGCTAAAAATATAAGAGCTGGTTTAGCTAAAGAGATTGAGATGATTAAAGAAAAATATGGAAAAGTTCCTGGATTAGCAGTAATTTTAGTTGGGCATGATCCAGCTTCACATACTTATGTTTCAATGAAAGAAAAAGCATGTAAAAAGATAGGTATGTACTCAGAAGTTCATCGTTTAAGTGAAGATACTACTCAAGATCAAATAATTGAATTAATAGAAAAATTGAATAAAGATGATAAAATAGATGGAATATTAGTGCAATTACCTTTACCAAAGGGAATTAATGAAAATATTGTAAATTATAAAATTTCACCTGAAAAAGATGTGGATGGTTTTCATGCTATAAATGCTGGGAATTTATTTTTAGGTGAAAAAAGTTTTGTTCCTTGTACTCCTAAAGGAATTATAAGATTGATTAAAGAAACTGGTATTGAAATTGAAGGGAAAAATGCTGTTGTTGTTGGAAGAAGTAATATCGTAGGGAAACCTACAGCTATATTACTGTTGAATGAGAATGCAACTGTAAAAATATGTCATTCGCGTACTAGAGATTTGGCTAAACATGTTAAAGAGGCAGATATTTTAGTTTCAGCAGTTGGTAAACCAGAGATAATAAAAGGAGAAATGATTAAAGAGGGAGCAGTAGTTATCGATGCAGGAACTACAAAGGTTGATGGGAAATTAGTTGGTGATGTAGAATTTGATTTAGCAAAAGATAGAGCTTCTTGGATAACTCCAGTTCCTGGAGGAGTAGGTCCAATGACTATTACTATGTTATTAGAGAATACATTGGAGGCATTTAAGAAAAGATGGAATTTAGAGCCTTAACAGTTAGTGAATTAAACAATTATTTAAAAAGGGTTCTAATTAATGATCCGATTTTAAATTCTATTAGTGTTGAGGGTGAGATATCAAATTTAAAACAACATAAAAATGGGCATTTATATTTTTCATTAAAAGACGAAAAATCTAAAGTTAATTGTGTAATGTTTAATAGTGAAGTTGAAAAAATTAAGTTTAATATTGAAAATGGACTAAATGTAATTGTGTCTGGATATGTTTCGATATATGAAAGAGATGGTATATATCAACTGTATGTAAGAAACATTAAACCGGTTGGATTGGGAGAATTGTACTTAGCATTTGAACAATTAAAGAAAAAACTGCAAAATGAAGGTCTATTTGATAAAGAAAAGAAAAAGAGGCTTCCTTATATACCAAAGAAAGTGGGGGTAGTAACTTCTCCTTCAGGGGCTGCTGTTAGAGATATAATAAAAGTTATGAGAAGGAGATTACCCTCTGTTGACATAATTATTTATCCTGTATTAGTACAAGGAGTTAGAGCAGCTGATGAAATAAGTAGCGCTATAAAGTTTTTTAACCAAATGGATGATATTGATGTAATAATTGTTGGCAGAGGCGGTGGCTCGATTGAAGAACTGTGGGCGTTTAATGAAGAGATAGTTGCAAAGGCTATTTATGAGTCTAAAATACCTGTTGTATCTGCGGTTGGACATGAAACGGACTTTACAATTTCAGATTATGTAGCCGATTTAAGAGCGCCGACACCATCAGCTGCTGCTGAATTAGTAGTTCCTGATATAATTGAATTAAAAGAAAAGATTTTTTTACAATATGAAAGATTAATAAAATCATATGAAGGCTATATTAAAAATAAGGAAAATTTAATAAAAAATTATAAGGCATCGATATCAAGTAGTAGATTTATAGAAAAAATTACGGCTACAAGGCAAAAATTGGAATATTGCTACAGGGAACTGCTGAATAGTTTTGATAAATATATTAGTAATAATTTGAACAGTATTAATTTATTAAATGAGAGACTTAATAGTTTGAATCCTAAAAAGATTTTAAATAGAGGATATGCAATACCGATAAAAGAAGATGGAGAAATAGTAAAAAGCATATATGATGTAATTAATGGAGAAATTTTGACATTAATATTAAATGACGGTTCTATAAAAGTAAAGGTTATAGATAAGTCCAGTGCTTTAGGGGTTGATAGTAAGTGAAAGAAGAAGTTGGGAATATCAAATTTGAAGAGGCATTAGAAAAATTAGAGCATATAGTAAGAAGGATAGAAAGTGGTCAACTTACTTTAGAAGAGACGATGGAAGAATTTACTAAAGGCATTGAATTATATAATTACTGTTTAAAAGTATTAAATGAAGCTGAAGGAAAGATTAAGATGATTGTAGAAAAAGAAGATGGGGAATATAATGAAATAGATTTTACAACGTAGCATATAGGAGGATAGTATGAAATTAAAGCAGGAATTAGAAAAATACAAAAATATAATAGATAAAGAGCTAGATAAAATATTGCCTAATTATAATACGCCACAGAAAAAAATTTTTGAAGCAATGAGATACAGCATATTTGCAGGCGGTAAAAGATTAAGACCGATATTGGTATTAAAAACTTGTGAATTAGTTGGTGGAAAATACAGTGATGCTATTAATTTCGCTCTTTCAATAGAAATGATACATACCTATTCGCTTATACATGATGATTTACCAGCTATGGATAATGATGATTATAGAAGAGGAAAGCTAACTAATCATAAAGTATTTGGCGAGGGGATTGCGGTACTTGCTGGTGATGGTTTGTTAAATTTGGCTTTTGAAACGATGATAAATGACATTATAAATGATATTGATAAATCTGAAAGAAAAATTAAGGCATTAAAAGTAATAGCAGAATCTGCTGGTGTTTTTGGAATGATTGGTGGACAGGTTGTAGATATAATTTCGGAAGGAAGGAATATAGACGAGAATACTCTATTGTATATACATGAGAAAAAAACTTCTGCATTAATAGAAGCATCAATACTTTCTGGAGCAATAATTGGTGGGGCATCTTCAGACGAATTAGAACGTTTAAGTACTTATGCCAGGGCAATAGGAATTGGATATCAAATAAGAGATGATATTTTAGATAGAATTGGAGATTCAGAAAAATTAGGTAAAAGAGTTGGAAGTGATGAGGAAAATAATAAGGTAACGTATTTATCTTTTTATGAAATTGAGGATGCTATTAGAGAGACAGAGCGATTATGTAAAAGTGCTATTATGGCATTAGACAGTTTTGATAAAGAAAAGGTAAAATTTTTTGAAGAGCTAGCCAATTATTTAGTCTATAGAGAAAACTAATTTTATTTGTATATATTTGGTTTTTTGGTTGTTTTTAGTTTATATTCTATAATAAGAATTTGAATTAGGGAATTGTTTATGCTATAATATCATTTACTTGGAGTGGTGCAGTATTCTAGTCAGACCAGCTAATTCTGAAGGCGGGGCTAAAAATCCGTCAAAGGGCATATCGATGAAGTTCCTGGTTACGGCTGCTGACGCCCAGTCGGGGGTCGTTTCTGGGAGTAAGGAGGATGGGGCGATCCACAATGGCATGTGGGCGTTGACCCTGCCTCCGTGGAGACTCATGCTTATGCATGAGATACCCTGCATTGTGGTGTATAGCTACATGCAGCGTAGCCTGCCTTGAGTGAAATAGGTGGATAACAGTTAAACTTCGATTTCTAAGGGCCCTAGAATGAGAAGTATTGCTGTTGAAACCTATTTTGCAAAAGAGGCTAGGAATTAGTATGGCTGTGGAGGAAAACTCCTAGACTGCTCGTTATGAGGTATACTGAGGATTACAGTGCGGACTAAGTGGCAATCTAGCCTTACCTTTGGCGACAAGGTAAAGATGAGATTAAAGGGAAACCGCTGCTATGGCGACATGCAGTTCTCATCTGGGAAATCCTGCTAGACCTTAAGCCGCAAGATTTACTCAGCATACTACCACTCCAAGTTAGCTGATAGCTTTAGCTATCAGCTTTATTTCTATTGGTAATTGGGGGTATAAAATTGCCTAAACCTGGTAATCGCGGTAGTGTTAACAAAAAAAGAAAGAAAAGTGGATATAATATAAAATGGATTTTAGTAATATCAGTTTGGACGTTTTTATTAGCAACTCTTGTTAGCTTATTATCAGAAAATCTGATGAGAAATTTAGATTTATTAACAGCCACGATTGTTTTGAATTTAATAATATTGTTGGGTGTTATTTTCGATATAATTGGAACGGCTGTTACAGCTGCAGATGAGAAACCATTTCATTCTATGGCTTCAAATAAAGTTGCAGAAGCAAGATATGCATTAAAATTAATTAGAAATGCGGGTATTGTGTCTAATTTTTGCAATGATGTAATTGGAGATATAGCAGGTATAATTAGTGGAGCAGCTGGAACAATAATTGTAGTTAAGATTATTTCATTATATGATTTTAAGAATGCGGCTATTATTAGTGTCATTATTAGTAGTATTATAGCATCTATGACTGTCGGAGGCAAAGCATTAGGCAAAGAATTTGCGTTACAAAAAACTAATAAGATAATAGAATTCGCATCTAAAATTTTAATGATTTTAGATAAAAAATTTGGAATAGATTTACTACCAGATTTAAAAAGAAAAAAAAGAGGTAAAAGGCGGGATGACTAAATTGGCTAAATTGTTAGATAGAATAAATGACATTAATGATATTAAACAACTTAAAACAGCGGATTTAGAAAGACTGGCTGAAGAAATAAGAGATTTTATCGTTGAAACGATTTCACAAACTGGCGGCCATTTAGCTTCTAATTTAGGAGTTGTAGAATTAACTCTTGCTCTACATAAAGTATTCAATAGTCCTAAAGATAAAATAATTTGGGATGTTGGACATCAATCATATATACATAAAATAATTACAGGTAGAAAAGAAAAATTTCATACGATTCGGCAATTTAAAGGTATTAGTGGATTTCCAAAGAGGAAAGAAAGCATTCATGATATTTTCGAAACAGGACACAGTTCTACTTCAATATCAGCCGGATTGGGTTTTGCAATTAGCAGAGATATAAAAGGCGAAGATTATGATGTTATTTGTGTAATTGGAGACGGTGCTATGACTGCTGGTATGGCTTTTGAAGCTATGAATCATGCAGGGCATTTAGGAACTAGGCTGATTGTTATATTAAATGATAACGAGATGTCTATCTCTCAAAATGTAGGCGGGTTATCTTTATATTTAAATAGAATAAGAACAGATCCAACATATTTTAAAATGAAAGAGGATGTTGAGAGCATCTTGAGTAGTATTCCTGCAATTGGTAAAAAAGTGTTTAAGACTGCTGAAAGAGCAAAAGATAGTTTGAAGTATTTTCTTTTACCAGGAATGATATTTGAAGAATTGGGTTTCAAGTATTTAGGTCCTGTTGACGGACATAATATAGATTCTCTAATTAGCGTACTTAAAAGAGCTAAAAATGTTGATGGCCCTGTTTTGATTCATGTTTTAACTAAAAAGGGTAAGGGATATAGACCAGCAGAAAGAAATCCAGATAAATATCATAGCGCAAGTCCATTTGAAATTGAAACTGGAAAGTTTAAGAAAAAAGTAGATAAACTTAAATATTCAGAAGTATTTGGAGAAACTCTTTTAGAGTTAGCTAAAAAAGATAAGAAAATAGTTGCTATTACGGCGGCTATGCCTAGTGGTACAGGACTTGACAAATTTAAAAAGGAATTAAAAAACAGGTTCTTTGATGTAGGAATTGCAGAACAACATGGTGTTACATTAGCAGCTGGACTTGCAGCAAATGGAATGAAGCCGTTTTTTGCAGTATACTCGACATTTTTACAGAGAGGATATGACCAAGTAGTTCATGATGTTTGTATACAACAATTACCGGTAGTTTTTGCTATCGACAGAGCGGGATTAGTTGGAAATGATGGTGAGACACATCATGGGGTTTTTGATTATTCGTATTTGAGTCATATACCTAATATGACTATAATGGCTCCTAAAGACTTATTAGAATTTAAAGAAATGATAAAATTTGCAGTTGATTTTGATAAACCTTTGGCAATAAGATATCCAAGAGGTTATTGTAGTGATTTGAGCGAAATTACAAAATCATATAAAATAGAATATGGTAGAGGAGAAATTTTAATTAATGGTAAAGAAATTGCTATAATAGCAGTTGGAAAGATGGTACAGTACGGTTATGAAGTTGTAGGACATCTAAAGAATGATAATATTAATCCGACATTAGTTAATGCGAGATTTATTAAGCCATTAGATAGAGAACTAATTTCTAATTTAGCTGAAAAGCATAGTATTATAGTAACTATGGAAGACAATGTTAAAATTGGCGGGTTTGGTAGTCTAATAAATGATTTATTATTAGAGTTAAATTATACTGGAAAAGTCTTAAATATTGGGGTCCCTGATACTTTTATAGAGCATGGTAATGTGGAAGATTTATATGATTTATGTGATATGAGCGTAGAAAAGATTGTTGATTCTATTAAAAGTTTGTGTAAGGAGGTTTAGATGAAAGCTAATAAGGAAAGAATAGATATACTATTGGTTAAAAAAGGTTTAGTAGAAACAAGAGAAAAGGCAAAAAAATATATTATGGCGGGAATAGTATATGTAGAAGAACAAAAAATTGATAAACCAGGAACAAAAGTAGATGTTGATAGCAATATTGTTGTCAAAGGAAATCCTCTACCTTATGTAAGTAGAGGTGGATTGAAACTTGAAAAGGCTTTAAATACATTTCCGATAGATATTAATGGTAAAATAGCTATGGATATTGGCGCTTCAACTGGAGGTTTTACTGATTGTATGCTGCAAAATGGAGCTAAAAAGGTATATGCTGTTGATGTTGGATATGGACAATTGGCATGGAAATTAAGAAATGATGATAGAGTTATAGTTATGGAAAGAACGAATATTAGATATGTTAAACCAGAAGATATAGGCGAATTAGTTGATTTTGTAACAATTGATGTTTCATTTATTTCACTTAAATTAGTTTTACCTGTTGTTTATAAATTAGTTAAAGAAGATACCGATATTATCGCATTGATTAAACCACAATTTGAAGCAGGTAGAGATAAGGTAGGGAAAAAAGGTGTAGTAAGAGATAAGAAAACGCATATAGAAGTTATAACTAGCATATTTGATTTTTGCAAAGAAATAGGCTTTCATATGATAGGTCTTACTTATTCACCAGTTAAGGGAGCAGAAGGGAATATTGAGTATTTAGCACATATTGTTAAATCGAAAAAAGGGATAGCAATAGATAGAGATTTATTTATAAAGAAAATCGTAGATATGTCGCATATGAATCTCTAATTAAACAAAAGTCTATTGAAAAGTATTAGCCTTGAGGGGGGCTTGTTTTGAAGAAATATGCGAGGCAGACTAAAATTCTCGAAATTATAGAAAAAAATGAAATTGAAACTCAAGAAGAATTAGCAGATTTATTAAAAAAACAAGGGATTGAAGTTACACAAGCTACTATTTCTAGAGACATAAGAGAATTAGGAATAGTTAAGGTTATGACAAGTAATGGTAAATATAAATATGCAACTTTAAAGCAAAATCAAGATTGTATAACAGAGAGATTAATTACTATTTTTAAAAATTCTATTACGTCTATGGATATTGCTGGGAATTTATTAGTATTAAAAACTATACCTGGAGCCGCTCAAATTGCAGGATTTGCTATCGATTCAATGAAAGTAGATAATATTGTTGGTACGATAGCAGGAGACGATACAATTTTTATTGCAGTAAGTGAAACAGAAAAAACGATTGAGGTATTGCAGTTTTTTCAAAACCTTATGAAATAACAGGGGGAATAAAAATGCTCCTTGAGTTAAATATTAGCAATTTTATCATAATTGATAAGATGAAAATAACATTAAGTAAAGGGTTTAATATAATTACAGGAGAAACTGGTTCTGGTAAATCGATAGTGATTGATGCACTTAATGTACTATTAGGAGGAAGAGCTAGTAGAGATTATATAAGAACTGGTTGTGATAAAGCTTTCATTGAAGGATTGTTTTATTTAGAGAAACTTGAAAATATTAAGGATGTATTAGATGAATACGGTATAGAATTTGAACAAGATAATATGTTGTTGATATCAAGAGAAATTTTTTCTTCTGGAAAGAGTATATCTAGAATAAATGGTAGAGTAGTTACTCTTAGTATGTTAAATAAACTGACGAAAAAGCTAGTTGATTTACATGGGCAACATGAACATCAATCTTTATTATTAGTTGAAAATCATATAGAATTACTTGATTCATTAGGTAAAGAAAATATAGAAAGTCTGATTATTGATGTGAAAAAAGAATTTGATAGGCTTAAAAAATTGAAAAACAGATTAAAAGAAATTGGGATAGATGAGATGGAAAAGGAAAGAAAAATAGATTTATTAAAGTTCCAATTAAACGAAATAGATTCGGCTGAATTAAGAATTGATGAAGAAGAAAAGATAATAGGTGAACTAAATTTACTAAGTAATGCTGAAGATTTGTTAAATATTATAAATAATATATTGGAATGCATTAATTCAAATGATTATTATGAAACGTCATTGCTTGATCAGATTAGCAGCGTATCTAAGAATTTGGCTAAAATAGTTAAATATGATGATAAATTTATGGAGTATAATGATATAATTGAGACTATTTATTATCAATTGAAGGATATTGCGACGGAACTAAGGCTATATCAAGAGACGATTGAATATAATCCAGAAAGGATTAAATTATTAGAAGAAAGATTAGATTTAATAAACAATTTAAAAAGAAAGTATGGTAGTAATATTGAAGAGATATTAAAATATAGGGATAAAATATCTTATGAATTGGAAGTTATTTTAAACAATGAAAGAGAAATAGAAAATATTAAGAAAGAAATTTCTTCAGTTGAAGAGAAACTAAATGTTATATGTGAAAAACTTTCTAATGAAAGGAAACTAATAGCAAAGCAAATAGAAGTGGAGATTACTAATGAGCTTAAAGAATTGAATTTGAAAGATGCAAAATTTGAAGTTAGTTTTGAAAAATTAGATCATTTTACCGAAAAAGGTCTAGATAGAGTGGAATTTTTAATAGCTACAAATCCTGGAGAGCCTTTAAAGCCTTTAAATAAAGTTGCTTCAGGTGGAGAATTGTCCAGAATTATGTTGGCAATAAAGACGATTTTAGCCGATGTGGATAATATTCCATGTTTAGTTTTTGATGAAATTGATACAGGAATTAGTGGTAAAACGGCTATGATTGTTGGGGAAAAGATTAGGAATATTTCTCAAACTCATCAAATAATATGTATAACTCATCTACCGCAAATTGCTGTGCTTGGAGATTCACATTTTTACATAGAGAAGAAAAAAATAGAAGGAAAAGTAGTAGCTAAAATAAATAAGTTAAATTATGAAGAGAGAGTTAATGAAATTTCAAGGCTTTTAGGTGGTACTAAACTGACAGAGATGACAAAAAAATTAGCAGATGAAATGCTGATGGCGAGTAATAAGAAAAATAAAGTATCCTAATATTGGATGCTTTATTTTTTTTCAATAAATTAGCAGAAAAGAATTTAGTTAATAAATTTCTAATTATTATATAACATATTTATAAACAAAAAAGTTCAAATTATATATACAGATATTTCTCAAGGTATGTTTGCTTAAACTTTAGCATAATCGTACAAGGGAAAATGGGAGTGTGATTTTTTTGTATAATTTAAAAACGAGATTAGCTAAAATGTTTTTAGCCTTATTGTTATTTTTAATTATATTTGAGAGTTATATGTACTGCCATTTTCCCTCTCAAATAGAGATAATAGAAGGAGAAAAAAGTGATTTTAAAATATCATTCCCATTTACGATAGATAATATAGGAGAATTAGAAAAAATAATTGTATTAGAAAGAAAAAATGGGAATTATGTACCTTTTAAAAAACAATATGAAATTCAGTCTTTAACTAAGGGCAAAAGTAATATAAGAATAAAACTATTAGGTTTTTTACCATTAAAAAATATTGAAGTAAATGTTATAGATAAGGTTTATCTTATGCCAGGAGGACATTCAATAGGTGTTAAACTTGATACTAGAGGAGTAATTGTTGTAGCTTTTTCGGATATAATAGGATTGGATGGTAAAAAACATAATCCTGCTAGAGAAGCAGGGATTAGAAAAGGAGATGCTATTTTAGAAATTAATGGAGTAAAAGTAAAAGATTCAGATCATGTAATTGAGCTTTTGAATAATGCAAAAAATGAAACTGTAGAAGTTAAGATTGAAAGGAAAGGTAAGATATTTACTACAGAGGTCAGACTTATAAAAAGTAGAGATGAAAGACAATATAAATTAGGGGCATGGATAAGAGATAAAACTGCTGGGATTGGAACATTAACTTTTTTCGATCCAAAAACGAAAATTTTCGGAGCGTTAGGACATGGGATTACAGATATTGATACAGGATTTTTATTACCTGTAGAAGATGGACAAATAATGACAGCTAGAGTGTCATCTGTTCAACAAGGGAAAAAAGGATTGCCCGGAGAATTAAGAGGTATTTTTTTCGAGTCTAGAGATAAGATAGGTGAAATAGAGAAGAATACTAAATTTGGTATATACGGGGTTTTACACAAAGATATTAGTAACAATATTTATAATAAACCATTGCCGATTGGATTGCAGAGTGAAGTTAGAGAAGGTAAGGCTTATATCTTAACAACGGTAGAAGATGAACAGATAAATAAGTATGAAGTAGAGATAGTAAAGGTTCAAAAACAATTAGTGCCTAATCAAAAAAGTATGATTATTAAAGTAACAGATAAGAATTTGCTTAAAAAAACGGGTGGTATAGTACAGGGAATGAGTGGGAGTCCTATAATACAAAATGGGAAGATAATTGGTGCGGTTACGCACGTTTTTATAAATGATCCTACAAAAGGTTATGGACTTTATATTGAATGGATGTTAAAACAATCAGGTATAAAATATACAAATAATAAGGAATTTGCACAAGTAGAATAAGATATGGTAGATATGGGATACCATATCTTTTTTTTGTGATTTTTGTGATTAAAACTAGAACAAAAATTTTGTTAAAACTTTGATCCAGACTAAAATTAGAAATGCAGGAAGGATATATATAATTTTTGTCGAATAGTAAAAAGGAAATAAATAATTCAGGGGGGAATAAAGTGGAAAATCAAAAGATTAGAATAGTAATTGCTGATGATAATAAAGATTTTTGTAATATTTTACATCAATTTTTATTAACACAAAATGATGTAGAAGTAGTTGGGATAGCAAAAGACGGTTTAGAAGCATTAGAATTAATAGAAGGTAAGTTGCCAGATGTATTAATTTTAGACATAATTATGCCACATCTTGATGGTCTAGGAGTACTAGAAAAGTTGTGTACTCTAGAATTAGATAAATTCCCAAAAATAATAGTTTTATCTGCAGTTGGACAAGATAAAATAACTCAGAGGGCAATAGCTTTAGGAGCCGATTATTATGTGGTAAAACCTTTTAATTTTGATGTATTTATGAAGAGGATAAGACAGTTAATAGGTTCAATGCCATCTATTGTAGAAAAAAGAAAACAAGTAGATTTAAAGCCTAGTTTTATTAGTCCTGTGAATAGTGGGAAGAGTCTAGAGGCTAAAATTACAAATATAATTCACGAAATAGGAGTTCCTGCTCATATTAAAGGTTATTTATATTTAAGAGATGCTATAGGTATGGTAGTGGAAAATGTAGAATTATTAAGTGCGGTTACAAAACGATTGTATCCTTCTATAGCCAAGAAATATAATACTACTCCAAGCAGGGTTGAAAGAGCTATAAGACATGCCATCGAAGTAGCTTGGAGTAGAGGAAAAGTAGATACTATAAACAGTTTATTTGGTTATACTGTACATGATGAAAAAGGTAAGCCTACAAATAGCGAGTTTATAGCAATGGTAGCCGATAAATTGAGGTTGGAAGAAAAGATTTCATAAAAATCGAGTAGGAGGTAGATGATTAATTCATCTACCGACCTCTCACACCACCGTACGTACCGTTCGGTATACGGCGGTTCATTAGGTTAAGTTCAA
>NZ_FQXO01000017.1 GCF_900129995.1 Caloranaerobacter azorensis DSM 13643
GTAATATTTTATCAGCAAAAATTTTTCTGGTCATTTGGTAAATATATGGTAAGGAATAAAGAAGCTATAGAAAGATTTATAAACTTAATAGCTATAAGTTTTACTTTTGTTTCAGTATTACCCTTTATCAGTAATAGATTTTCTGATTACAAATTTGAAAGCCCACAAGTTATAAAACGAATGATTTCAGAAAGAGTAATAAAAGAATTAATTTTTGATAGTTTCGTATCTTCGCTCGAAAATAGAAAAATTTATTCTGTAGTTTCCAAATGCGTTAAAAACTTTATATACAATGACTTTGTGGCTTAATTAATCTTGTAAACTGGTGTTATTAATTTTACACAAATTAATTATTCTAAACCATTTATCTACCTAACAAAGTATTATCCTAATCTTACACTTTTGTAACTTTAAAAGAAAAAAGGATCTCAAAAGAGATCCGTAAACTGTTGACAAACTTATTCTCTTAAGTATTTTATGAAAATGAAAGCGAATGCTTGAAAGAATTTAGCTAAAAAACTAGGTGAAAATTTTTAGAAAATCCGTAGATTTGACAGGATGTCAAATCAGCATCCTACAAGACAGGAGGTCTTGATTAGGTGCGTTAGGATTTTCTAAAAATTTGAACCTTTAGTTTTTTCTAAATTCGTCCGCATGAGCGCCATTTTCATAAAATATCTTGCTTTATTGCATTATTTGAACAATTATCGATGCATTCCCCACATCTTATACATTCTAAACTATTTGGATTTTTATAAACCTCAATATCTAATTTACATTTTTTTGCGCAATTTCCACACTCTGTACATTTACTTGAATCTATATCTAATCTATATACACTAATAGGATTAAATAGCGAATATATTGCACCTAATGGACATATAAATCTGCAAAACGGCCTGAATATAATTATAGATAATATAATGACTATGATTAACAATGCTACCTTCCATGCAAATATAAAACCTACGATCGATCTCAATGATTTATTTAAAATAACAAGAGGTATACCACCTTCAAGAGTTCCGACAGGACATATATATTTGCAAAATGTCGGGAAACCAATTCCCATATCATTAACCCAAAACATAGGCATTAAAATTACAAATATGACTAATATAAAATATTTTAAATACTTTAGTTTCTGAAATTTTTTGCTTACTTTTAATTTAGGAGAAGGTATTTTATAAAGTAACTCTTCTATTAATCCAAAAGGACACAACCAACCACATACAAACCTTCCTAATAAAACTCCTATCAATGTAAGAAAGCCTACTACATAAAACGAAAATTTATACTTTACATCAGATATAATCAATTGTAATGAACCAATAGGGCAAAAACCTAATGCTCCCGGACATGAATAACAATTAAGTCCGGGAACACATATTCTCTTCAAATCTCCATTGTAAATACTTCCATTATAAAAACCTTTAAAATAACCATTTGTCCCTATACTAGCCATTATTTGAACTAATTTTCTCTTTATCCTACCCAATCCCTACACACTCCAAACATATATTTATTGCTTTCATAAGTACCCTTTCTACCTCTCCTCTATATACGCCTAACCCTATAAAGATACCCCCTAAAATAAACATAATTCCTCTTATTTTATTTCTCATATTATTCACCTACTGCACATTTTTTAAGATTTCTTCTATTATCTTTTTATAACCCTCTTTACTTCTTGAACCAATTACTATTTCTCCAACAATTTCACCTTTACTGTTAACAAATATAGATACAGGAACTACCGTTATTCTACCTACAAAATCGTTCACAAATTTTTCATTTGGAATAATATTTACAAACGTTACACCAGATTTTCTTAAAATATCTAATGCATAAATCTCATTATTAATACCATCAGCAACAATTCCTATAATATTTACTCCTTTATTTTTCATTTCAGTATGCAATGCCTGCAAATCTGGCAGCTCTTCTATACATGCACCACAACCTGTAGACCAAACATTTAACATTGTAAGTTTTTTATCTTTAAATATTTCATTATTAACTTTATCACCATTTACACTTTTAAGTTCAAACTGGGGCATAACTTTCAAATCCTCTAAAGAAGCCTGTTCTTTTTTTGTACTACATCCTACAATATTTACTCCTAATACAAGTATTAATATGAAACTAACTATTTTTTTCATCTTCTCACCCTTTCAAAAAATAACGTAATGTCAAAAGTTTAAATCAAACTAATATGTATACTATCTTTTACAATTTTGCCACATTAAAATAATCTATAAGTTTAGGAAAATGAATTATAACTTTGGTATATTCTCCGAATTTAGATTCTATAGTTATATCATGTCCCAATTTCATCGCCAATCTTTTAGATAAATAAAGTCCCATCCCTGTAGATTTGTAATATTCTCTTCCATTATAGCCAGTAAATCCTCTATCAAATACTCTCTGTATATCTTCTTTCCTTATTCCTATACCATTATCCTCAATTATAAGTCTCTTTTCTCTTTCATCTTTCTCAACATAAATCTTTATACACCCTCCTTTGTCCGTATATTTTAATGAATTATCTATAATTTGATTAATAATAAATATTAGCCATTTCTTATCAGTGTTTACATTCATATTTATATTTTCGATATTGATTTTAATTTTTTTATTTATAAAAGTTTTAGCATGTTTTTTAATAACCTCTTTCACGACTCTTTCTATATCTATTTCACTTATCAAATAATCCTTTGAAAAATCATCTATCCTTGAATAATATAACGCCTGCTCTACATATTTTTCTATTTTATCAATCTCCTCTTCCAAACTGTCTAATATCTCTTCTTTAGACTTTGTCATACTATTTTCTATAATTAATCTACTCACTGCAATAGGAGTTTTAATTTCATGTACCCATGAAGTAATAAATTCTAGGTTTTCTCTTTTTTCCTCATATAATTTCTCTATCTTCTTGTTCTGTTGATTATATATACTTATTAAAAGTTCATTATATAAACTATGTATATAAGTATTAGGATTAGGTAAACTATTAATTATATCTTCTCTTTGATTTTTTATAATATAATTTATATCTTCGTAATACCTTTTATATAATAAATACTCTCCTATTAAATAAAGCAAAAATAAAACAAATGAAACGAAATTTATATACAATATATTACCTATACTCACCTTTACTGTTATATCTAAATATATTACTAACGATATGAATAACATTAAAATAATATAGAACAAAATTAGATATTTTTTATCCAATATATATTTTTTAAAATCCATCATACTCACCTACATATACTTTATCTTATTTTATATTCTAGCTGTATTTTACACAAACTCAAAATTTTTAACCATTTATTCATCTAACAAAATCCTATTTTAACCTTACATTTTTGTAACGTATCATAACAAACATTCTATGAAAATAATAATATTTTAAATATTACATATTGTCTTATTTGTTATTTCATTAATTACTATAAAAAACTATATTCTTAATCCCCATAAATTTCTAATATATTTTTTCATACATATGCAAAAAATAAATATGAATAAAGGTCAGGAATAATCCTGACCTTATTAATTAAAAGTAGAGGTGCAAAATATGAAAAAAGCAAAAAATAATAATTTACAATCTCCCGAACCTATCGAATTAAAAAATATAGCTGAAATAAAAAAACAAATGGGAACATTATATACTGATATAACACCAGAAGGATATACTAATAATGCTAATGGGAAAAATACAATGCCTTATACTCATACTTCTTCAACTATAAATGGTGATTTTTATATGAATTATCCAGAGCTGTTCAACTTTAACTACGAAATCCCTACTGTTCATTTATTTGAATACAAAAGATAATAATATGGCTTAGCGCTTATGCTAAGCCATAGTTTGTTTACAAAGCAGAATATTTTATGAAAATGACGCTCATATTAAACCAAAATTACTTCAATATTTTCTTCAATAAATTAATCTTATTTTTATATGGTGGATACCTAAGAGATATATCTATCAAATTAGATTTTTTTAACACACTTTTTTTATGTGAAAAAGTATCAAAACTCGCTTTCCCATGATAATTGCCCATGCCACTATTTCCAACACCGCCAAAAGGAAGATATGGTGTAGCAAGATGCACTATAGTATCGTTTATACAGCCTCCACCAAAAGAAATTTCTCTTATTACACGTTCTTGTTTTTCTTTATTATTTGAAAAATAATATAGAGCTAAAGGTTTGGGACGAATATTAACAATTTTTATCACTTCATCTAATTTTTCAAACATTAATATAGGTAATATCGGTCCAAATATTTCCTCCTGCATTATAGAATCTTCCCAGGTTATATTATCTATTATTGTTGGTGCAATATATAATTTTTCTTCATTAAAATCTCCACCATATAACACATCTCCATCTTTCAATAGATTCTTTAATCTATTGAAATGCTTTATATTAACAATTCTTGGGTAATCCTCACTTTTCAAAGGATTTTCCCCAAAAAACTCTTTTATAAACTTGATAGCATTTTTTATAAAATCGTCTTTTATGTTTTTATGAAGATATAAATAATCAGGAGCTACACAAGTCTGCCCAGCATTTAAAAATTTCCCCCATACAATTCTCTTTGCAGCTAATTCAACATCTGCATCTTCATCTACTATACATGGACTTTTCCCACCTAATTCAAGTGTAATAGGCGTTAAATGCTTTGAAGCAGCTTCCATCACAATTTTGCCTACATTAACGCTACCTGTAAAAAAGATATAATCAAATTTTTCTTCAAGAAGAGCCTTATTTACCTCAATTCCACCTTCAATTACAGCTATAAATTCTTCTTCAAAGTTGTCGGAAATAATTTTAGAAATTATTTTAGAAGTATTAGGAGAATATTCAGAAGGTTTTATAATAGAACAGTTTCCAGCAGAAATAGAACCTATAAGCGGAGCCATAACTAATTGAAATGGATAGTTCCAGGGAGCAATAATTAAAGTTACACCATAAGGTTCCGAATAAATATAACTTTTTGATATAAATTGAGTTATTGGAGTTTTTACTCTTTTAGGCTTAGTCCAGTATCTTAGATTCTTTATAATATATCCTATTTCATCTAATACAATTCCTATTTCAGTTTCATATCCCTCAAAATCAGATTTGTTTAAATCTTCCTTTAAAGCCCTTAAAATCAATTTTTCATTTTCTATTATTGCACTTTTTAATACTTTTAACATATTAATTCTAAAATTTATATCTAACGTAATACCTCTTTCAAAATATTTTCTCTGCCTGTCAATTAATTCTTTTATTTCATTCATACTAAACTCCCCTTAAAAATAAAGACTTTATTATATTATTATACATATTATCCATAAAAAAGTAAATTAATCTTTTTTGAGCTATTTGAAGGATTTACTTATATTTTGTCGAATATCTTAAACTATGTGTTATACTAATATTAGCTTAGTATGTTAGGAGGATTAACATTGAAAAATATAAAATTAAAAACAAAACTTATTCTTATAATTACCACACTTGTATTTTTATCTTCAACAGTATCTGGATTAATTTCTTATTCTAATCAAAAAGAAGCTATTTTAAATGAATTAAAAGATACTAGTAGTAATCTAGCTAAAATATTGTCAAATCAAATCGAAACATTTTTAAATGAAAAAATCAAATTATTAGAATCAATCTCTAATCTTGATGGTATTACTTCTTTAGACAAAGATTCACAAACTAAAATATTAAAATCTATTAAAACTAAACAGCCAGACTTTTCTCTACTTTTTGTAACCAATTTAAAAGGTTATCAAATAGCAAGGTCGGACGGTAAAACTTTTTATTCAGATTTATCTAAACGTCAGTACATAAAAGATGTAAAAGAAAAAAAGAGAACAGTAATAAGTGATATATTGATTTCAAAAACTACTGGTAAACCATCTTTAGCAATCGTAACTCCTATTTTTGATAGCGGTAACAAAATGATTGGTATATTAGGTGCTTTTGTAGATTTAAGTACTATCGAAAATTTCAGAAAAGAAATAGCTATTGGTAAAACAGGGTTCGCTTTTGTTGTAGATTCTGAAGGTAAAGTGCTTGCTCATCCAGATAAAAATGTAATTCAAGAAAGAGTGTCTTATTCTAATATAGAGCCTGTAAAAGAGGTTCTTAAAAAGAAAATCGGAACTACAATATATGAAATCAATGGAACAAAATATTACGCTTCATATAGACCTGTATCTATTCTCAATGGAGGTGTAATAGTCCAACAATCATACAAAGAAGCTTTCTCTGCACTTAATAAGGTTAGATTATCCACAGCTATGATAACAATCATAATCATTTTAGTCGCATCAGCAATTGGATACATATTTTCATTAAGTATAACGAAACCAATATCAAAATTAGTCTTTTTTGCTAATGGGCTATCCGAAGGGGATTTAACACAAAAAATAAATATAAAGAATAAAGATGAAATAGGTAAACTAGCTTCTGCTTTTGAAAAAATGAATAATAATCTCAAAAACTTATTAAATAATATCAATATAGCTTCTGAAAAAGTTAATAAAGCAGCATTAAATCTTTCGGAGTCTTCATCTCAAGTGAGTGAAATATCAGAACAAATATCTGTAGCAATTGACGAACTCGCTTCTGGTAATAGTGCACAAGCTGCTAGCATTGAAAATACTTCTAATTCAGTTAATGAAATAGTAAAATCTATTGAAACTATCTCTAATAAATCAATAGAATCTGCTAGAATATCAAATGAATCAAAATTATTAGCTGATCGTGGAATTGAAATAATTAATAATCAAAATAACAAACTTAAACAAAGTGCCGAAGCAATTAAAAATGTTTCTAATTCGATAGAAAATCTAAATAAAAAATCTGAAGAAATCAATCAAATAACAAATCTTATAAGCTCTATTGCAGAACAAACAAATTTATTAGCTTTAAACGCTTCAATAGAGGCAGCTAGAGCAGGTGAAGCTGGTCGTGGATTTAGTGTCGTTGCAGATGAAATAAGAAAACTAGCAGAGCAGTCTCAAGAATCTGTTGAACAAATAAACAATATACTAATAGATATGGTTAACGATATTAAAGATGTTGTATTAATTACAAGAGATACATTAGAAATCTTCAAAGAACAAGAAAGTCTTAGTCAAAATACAACTGATGCATTTTATAAAATCTCCGATTCTATAAATAAAGTATTACATCAAACTAATGATATTGCTGAAGCTATTGAAAAAGTTAAAAGTGAAACTGACAACATGGTTGATGAAATTCAGAGCATATCAGCAGTTTCCGAAGAATCTGCTGCAAGTGCCGAAGAAGTAGCTGCTTCAACTCAAGAACAATCATCTTCTATTCAGCAAATATCCGTTGCAGCACAAGAATTAGCAGAACTTTCAATTAATCTTGAAAAAGAAGTAAGAAAATTTAAGTTTTAAAAAAGAATGGCAAATCTGCCATTCTTTTTTTAAAATCTTATTTTTATTTCACCAAATAAATCTTTTATCTCTTTTTCAATTTCTAATAATTCTTCCCGCAAATAAGGTGTAAATCTACCCTGCCCAGCTAATACCGTTTCTCTATCTTTGAAATTTTGTATGATATATCTTTTAGCACCACTAATCTCTTTTGAAAGCTCTAAAATATCATTCTGACTCAACAATTCCTTACATACAGTAGTCCTAAATTCATAATCTATATCACTATTTTTAATCAATCTAATACTCTCTTGTATAGAATTGATATCTACCATTACACCGACCACACTACTATATTTAGAAAAAGGAGCCTTTATATCCATCGCTATATAATCTACCAGTCTTAAATCTAAAAGCCTTTTAATTACATCAGGATTAGTTCCATTCGTATCTAATTTTACAAGATATCCTATATCCTTTACCTTTTTTATAAAACTTACTAACTCTTTTTGTAAAGTAGGCTCTCCGCCAGATATACATACGGCCTCTATCATCGTTTTTCTGCTTTCCAAAAATTCTAATACATCTCTTTCTAAAATAATTTCTCCTTCATTTTTAACAAGCAAAGAATTATGACAAAACGGACATCTGAAATTACATCCCCCTGTAAATAATACAGTACATATTTTATCGGGATAATCGATAAAAGAAGATTTTTGTAATCCTTTAAAATTCATAATAACACCCTCATCAAAAAATTTATACTTCACCGACTGCAATTAATCTTTATTCTTCTTTTGAAACATTATTTAATATACTATACTTTGCATCAAATTCTAACCTATCTTTAAACTCCTCTTTTTTACCCTTATTCCATGATTGAACTGGGCGATGAAAACCGACAACTCTAGTCCATACTTCAGCTTCTCTTCCGCATTCTGGACAATTAAAATGTTCTCCACTTATATAACCATGTTCAGGACAGATACTATATGTCGGTGTTATTGTAAAATAAGGTATCTTACTGTTTTCAAATACTTTCTTTATTAAAGTCTTAACTACTTCAACACTCTCAATTGCTTCCCCTATAAAACCGTGGAAAACTGTTCCTCCTGTATATAGACTCTGTAATTTATCTTGTAAACTAATCGCTTCAAAAATATCTTTTGTATGTCCTACTGGAAGTTGAGTCGAATTTGTATAATATGGTTCTTCGTCTCCTTGAGTAAATATCTTTGGATAAAGCTTTTTATCCATTCTCGCAAATCTATATGATGCACTTTCAGCAGGTGAAGCCTCTAAATTCCATAAACTTCCTGTTTCTTCTTGGAAAATCTGAATAACTTTATTCATAAATTCCATTATTTCAATTGCAAATTCATTTCCCTCTTCAGTCGTTATATCTTTACCTAATAAGTTTATACATGCTTCATTCATTCCATTAAGACCTATTGTACTAAAGTGGTTTTTGAAATACTCTCCTTCTGCATCTTTAATACTCTGTAAATAGAATTTAGAATACGGATATAATCCGGCTTCCATATAACCTTCTAATACTTTTCTCTTTGTCTCACATATTTCTTTGGCTAGTTCCATAAGCTCTCTAACTCTTCGTTTGAACTCCTCTTTGTTCTTTGATAAATATCCTATTCTAGCCATGTTTAAGGTTACCACATTTATAGAACCTGTCAGAGGATTAGCTCCAAATAGACCTCCTCCTCTTCTTCTCAATTCACGATTATCTAATCTAAGTCTACAGCACATACTTCTAACATCTTCAGGCGACATATCACTATTTATAAAATTAGCAAAATAAGGAGTTCCAAATTTTCTAGTCATCTCCATAATTAGATTAACAACCTCGGAATCCCATGGAAAATCCTTCGTTATATTTATTGTAGGTATTGGGAAACTGAAACTCCTTCCAGCCCCGTCTCCTTCCATCATAACTTCACAGAGTGCCTTATTAAACATATCCATTTCTTTTTGGAACTCTCCATAAGTTTTTTCCATACGCTTACCGCCAATTATGACAGGCATATTTTTAAGCATAGGATGCGGAGTAATATCTAAAGTTATGTTAGTAAACGGCGTCTGAAAACCTACTCTAGTTGGTATATTCAAATTAAAAACAAAGCTCTGTACTATTTTCTTTACTTGATCATAATCTAATCCGTCATAGTAAATAAATGGTGCAACATAAGTATCAAGTGAACTTATAGCTTGTGCTCCAGCAGCTTCCCCTTGCAAAGTATACAGCCAGTTCACAATCTGCCCTAAAAATGATTGGAAATGCTTTGCAGGTTTAGATTCAATTTTACCAGATGCACCTTTAAAACCATGAATTAAAAGCGCTTCAAGATCCCAACCGCAGCAGTATGGAGCTAACAATCCTAAATCGTGTATATGTAAATCTCCGTTGATATGAGCATCTCTTAATTCTTTTCTATAAATTTTATTAAGCCAATATTTTTTAGTTATAGATTCAACAATATGATTATTTAATCCCTGCAAACTAAATCCCATATTTGCATTTTCATTAATTCTCCAATCTTCTAAAGACACATACTCTTCAATCATCTTTTCAGCGTCCATAAAAAGATTCTTAACATCTCTCAATTCTTCATGCTTTTTCCTATATAATATGTAAGCTTTAGCTGTTTTAGCATGCCCTTCTTCTATAAGTACTTTCTCAACAATATCTTGTATGTCTTCAACAGTAGGAATTCCAACACCAAAAGCTTCTTCTAATATATTAGCCGTTATTTCTGCTAATCTTCTTGCCTCTTTCCTGTCATCTCCCCCTACAGCTTTTGCTGCAGCAAAAATTGCATTTTCAATTTTTTGAATATCAAAATCAACAATGTTTCCATTTCGCTTCTGAACTCGAGCTACCAAACAATCAACCCCTTTATATTGTGGTGTATATTAATTAATACCATATATATAGTATATATACAATTTTAAAATAATAATTATTTTTTTTCAATCAATTTTTTACCTAGATTTTATAAATAAATAAAGTTAGTAAGATAGAACTATGCATTTCTTTATTTTTTATCATATTATTATCTTTTCTTATTTACCTCATTATTTTTTCAAAAATAAATAAACCTCTAAGCAGAATTACTGCTTAAAGGTTTATATCCATCAATCCTGATTTGAAAAAGCCCTATTATAATTTATTTAAGTTGAAAATTTTGTTCTTTTTCTATTTAAATAATCTACTAAAGTAACTAATCCACTTATTACTAAATTTAAATAATAGGTTATCATTCTCCATAAAAATATAGCATAAGGCAGCATTCCTGCACTAAAAAATCCTTTAAAAAATAAATAAAATCCGCCTTCAGAAGCTCCTACTCTACCGGGAGTAGGCATATATGAAACCGTAACATCTAATAGCGACTGTATCGATATAATATCCAAAAGAGAAGCCTTATTAAATCCCATAGATAAATATATAAAATAAGTTATACTAAAATATACAGTTATTTGAATGAGTGTAAGAAATGATATCTTTAATGAAATCTTTCCATTCTCCTTAATTTTATCAATACCTACCATATATTCATCTAAATGTTTCTCAAACGTAAGTACAACTTTTTCTAAATTCTTTATAATTTTAACTCTATGTAATAAACATAAAATAATATTTATTAATTTTTTAGTAATATTTTGATTAAAAAACAGAGTTATCAAAACTATAGTTCCAGAAAGTCTTATGATAATGCCTATCGCAAAAAAAGGCAGTATCATTTTTAAATTTCTATAAATAAAACCAAATTTAATAATAAACATAAATACTGAAAATAGCGTTACTACAATTTGGAATATAATAAACTTGACTAATAAAATTGATGTCGATATTCCAATAGGAATGGACTCATTAGCCATTACATAAATCTGTGCTGGCTGTCCGCCGCTTGAAAATGGTGTAATATTATTATAATACTGTCCAATCATAGTAAACTTTATCGATTTTAATAGACTTGACTTCGAATTGATCATTTTAGTTAAATAATATATTATTGAACCATCAATTATCCAATATAAAGCCATACATAACATACCTATCAAAAGATATGTTTTATTTATTCTCAACAATAGTAAAGGTATTTCTGCTATCCTATTCTCTCCTAATATTAAAGACATTGTAATTACTATTAAAACCACTACAAAAATATAGTTCAAAATTTGCCTTTTCATAAACTTCCCCTAACTTTTTTGTTTTCATTTTACTGTCAAATCTGTTTTAAATCATTTATATATATTTTATTACTTTCTAACAATATATACAACTTTTTTTTGTAATCATTTTAAATAATAGGCTAAACTGTTAAACTCTCCAGAATTAATTCTGGAGAGTTCCCGGTTCTGTGGACCATGGCTCTGGATCTTCCAACTCTATACAATAGCCTATACTAGCTCCGATTCCGATAGTTAACGTAGAAATAATTGTAAGTATAATCAATAATTTTTTTATTTTCAATATTGCACCTCCTCTTTTTATTTAATACCATAATATTAACCTCTATCAAATAAATCTCTTATCTTATAAATATCTTTATTTACAAAATATTTACATAATTTTGCAATTAATTCCCCTATCCCCTCTGCTTCCCGGTTTTCCCTTACAAACTTAATCATCTCATCTATAAATTTTTCATCCTCTATATCTACCAAATCCACAAGAAAAACATCCATCAATCTACAATAAGTTTCTATTAATAATGATATATCTTCTTCCTTTTTTGCAATAGATAATAATTCAAATAAATATATTTTTGATTTATTATATTCACCAGTATCAAATAATATATTGATAATAGATTTAATAGTAAATACTAAACGTTCACTTTTTATATTTCTTCTTATTCTTAAACTTTTCTTTAAAAATTTAATCGATTGCTCAATATTATTCAATCTATGATATATTGCGCCTATATTATTATAAGCTATAGCCATTCTTTCTAAATTACTACTCTGTTTAGCTAATTCCAATAATTGTTTATATATTTCAAGGCTCTCTTCTAATTTCCCAATTAAATTATAAATATTCGCCTTTAGCAGTAGAATATCCATATGTTTAGACTCTTCTGAAATATCAAATTCTAATATAAGCTTGTCCAAACAATTTAAACTCTCCTCATATAATTCCATCTTAAATAAAGCCAGCGAATTATTAAATAAAATACGCTCCTTAAAATCGCTGTCTAATATTTTAAAATCTTCAATAATAGACATAGCATAGTCATTTAGGCTAATAGCTTCTTCATACTCTCCTCTTTTTATCAAACACCGTACTATCTTTGTGCAAACTTTAACCAAATTTCTGTAATCATTCAACCTAAAATAATTACCTAATGCCATCATATAATAAAATTCACTTCTGTAATAATTCAGCTTATTAAAGAAATAATCTCCAGCTAAATCATAGATAGCTGCCTTTTTTGAAGGGATATCCCACTTTCTTAGTAGCTCTTCTGCCATATAAAATTTTGTCAAAAACTCATCTGTTGAATCTTTCATCATATTTTTTAAAATCTCTATAATAGTATTTAACCTATAAGAGGCCTGCTTCTTTTCATCAGCTAAAAGATAATCTGCATCAACCTGATAATTTAAATTCTTTTCCTTTAATATCCTGCTTAAATTACTAGCCAAGATTTTAGCAGTTTCATTACTTAATTTAACCTTACCATTTTCTATATAACTAATTAAACTTCTATCTATATTATCTCCTGCCAACTCTTTCTGATTAATCTTTAAAAATTTCCTTATTGCTCTAATTTTTTCATTAGTGGGTAAAATCGTATCTTCTAAAATATACACTTTATCAGTCACCTCATAGTCATTAGTAAAGACTCTCATTTAAAAATTTACCCTAATTTGTAATTAACTAACTTTTTTATTAGTTTATCATTTATATTTCAAATTGTAAATAGTTTTTTTGCCTCATTATTAACTTATTTACTGTATTTCGTAATTTCTAAAATTTTTATAAAATTTTATCTTTATTCTAAAAATACCCATTAGAAACATTTAATAAACATAAATATATATTATGTTAATAATTATTATAGTCTAAAATACATGCCGATTAAATTAAATCAATTTTTTTATAATTAAATCTTAAAATTTTCCCTCATATCTGATATAATTTAAATCGGGTGATTTTTATTTTTTTGTTTGTAATGCAACCGTTTGCATCTATGTTTTATAATTCTTAAAGGTAGGTGAAATAATGAAACAGTATTTTAAAATTGATGAATGGAACATTATAGAAGAAGGATTGCATCCAGAAGAAAACAGAATATATGAAAGTGTAATGAGTCTTGGAAATGGTCATATGGGTATTAGAGGAAATTTTGAAGAAGACTATTCAGGTGATACTCTGCAAGGAACATACATTGCAGGAGTATATTATCCAGATAAAACTAAAGTAGGTTGGTGGAAAAACGGATATCCAGAATACTTTGCTAAAGTGCTAAATGCTACAAATTTTATAGGTATAAAAGTATTGATAAATGGAGTAAATATTGATTTAGCTAAAATTAAGGTTAAAGATTTCAGTCGTATACTTGATATGAAAAACGGATACCTTTTAAGAAGCTTTACTATAGTAGACTCTGAAAACAGAGAAACTAAAATCGAAGTGAAAAGATTTTTAAGTATGTCAGAATTAGAAATAGCAGCTATTTCTTACAGTATTACTCCATTAAATCATGATGCTGATATCTCTTTGATACCATATCTTGATGGTGATGTTTCAAATGAAGATTCTAATTACAATGAAAAATTTTGGCTAGAAGTTAATAGAGCTGTTGATAATGAACAAGGCTTATTAACTATGAAAACAAAAAAATTAGATTTTCATGTAACTTGTGCAATGAAATATGATATAAAAGAAAACGGTAATGATATTACCAAAGAAATTGAACTTATAGACAAAGAAAAATATGTTGGAAATAAAGTATCTTTTACAGCTTCTAAAGGAAAAACTTATACATTATATAAATACATTTCAGTTACAACAAACCGAGATTACGACACTGAAAATATTGAATCAGAAGCAATTAAAAAGGTTAATAATGCGTATTCAAAAGGATTTGATGTTCTATTAAATGAACATATTTCTGCTTGGGAACGTATTTGGAAAGAAAGCGATGTTGTAATCGAAGGTGATGTTAAAGCTCAACAGGGAATTAGATTTAATATTTTCCAACTAAATCAGACTTATACTGGTCATGACCCAAGACTTAATATCGGACCTAAAGGATTTACTGGTGAAAAATATGGCGGTAGTACTTATTGGGACACAGAAGCTTTCTGTTTTCCATTCTATCTAAGTACTAGCGACCAAAATATAGCTAGAAATCTACTTATATACAGATATAATCATTTAGAAAAAGCAAAAGAAAATGCTAGAAAATTAGGCTTAAATGGTGCTCTTTATCCTATGGTTACTATGAATGGAGAAGAATGCCATAATGAATGGGAAATAACTTTTGAAGAAATTCACAGAAATGCAGCCATATCATATGCAATATTTAACTATGTAAGATATACCGATGACAAACAATATCTTTTAGATTATGGATTTGAAGTATTGGTTGAAACAAGTAGATTCTGGGCTGATAGAGTTAATTATAACCCTAGAAAAGATAAATATATGATTTTAGGTGTTACAGGCCCTAATGAATACGAAAATAACGTAAATAATAACTGGTATACAAACACAATGGCTGCATGGAATTTAGAATACACTCTAGAAGTTATGGAATATATAAAAAATGAGCACCCTGCTAGATTTGAAGAATTAAAAAATAAGCTCAAATTACAAGATGAAGAAATAGAAAAATGGAAAGATATAGTAAATAAAATGTATTATCCATATGTAGAATCATTAGGAATATTTGAACAGCAAGACGGCTACATGGATAAAGAACTTCTCAATGTTAGCGATATTCCAAAAGAAGAATTACCAATAAATAAACACTGGTCATGGGATAGAATTTTACGTTCTTGTTTCATTAAACAAGCAGATGTAATACAAGGATTATATTTCTTAAGCGACAGATTTGATTTAGAAACTAAAAAGAGAAATTTTGACTTCTATGAGCCAAAAACTGTTCATGAGTCATCTTTATCACCATGTATATATTCGATTATAGCTAGTGAAATTGGATATGAAGAAAAAGCATACGAATTATATTTAAGAACAGCAAGATTAGACCTAGATAACTACAACAAAGATACTGATGACGGTCTTCATATAACAAGTATGTCTGGAAGTTGGCTAGCAATAGTTCATGGATTTGCTGGAATGAAAATTAAAGACGGTATGTTAAGTTTCTCACCTTTTATTCCAAAAGCATGGAATAAATATTCTTTTAAAATAATCTTCAGAGGACATCTGCTTAAAATAACTGTAGATAAAGAAATAATAACAATTGAGCAAGAAGAAGGTAACGAACTTACTTTAAAAATATATGATAAAGAATATACTATAGAAGCTAATGGTAAAATAACTTTAGAAACAAACAGATAGAAATAGGGCTTACAATATTGATTGTAAGCCCTATTTTTTCTTAAAGTTTAAATTTATTAATCTGTTCATTCAACTTATTTATCATCTGATTCAATGTCTGAGATGTTGAAGCTAACTCTTTTGCTGCTATATTAACTTCTTCAGATGAAGCTGATATTTGTTGTGATGAAGCTGAATTTTCTTCAGCTATTTGTAAAACTTCTTTTACATCAGTTATAATATTATCTTTCTCTTGTTTTATATATAATACTGAATTATTTATATT
Organism: Caloranaerobacter azorensis DSM 13643; assembly: GCF_900129995.1. Taxonomy (GTDB): domain Bacteria; phylum Bacillota; class Clostridia; order Tissierellales; family Thermohalobacteraceae; genus Caloranaerobacter; species Caloranaerobacter azorensis. The sequence goes on from NZ_FQXO01000017.1 coordinate 16,244, forward strand.
TTCAATAATTGGTAATATAACAGTTATAACTTTTATAATTTCTTTAAATGAACTTATAGCAGTTTCGATAGAATTAACCTGTACTGCTAAATCTTTATTTACATTATCAGTAGCCTCTGCAACAATATCAGTATCTACTAAAATATCTTCAATTAATTCATTTATATCTCTAGATGCTTCTTTAGTTGCCTCCGATAATTTTCTAATCTCATCTGCTACGACTGTAAAACCTTTTCCAGATTCGCCTACTCTTGCGGCTTCAATAGCTGCATTTAAAGCCAATAAATTCGTTTGTTCTGCAACTTCATTTATCATTTTTGTTATTTCATTTATTTTACCAATTCTTTCACTTAATAGAGTAATTTTTTCACTAACATCACCAAAAGAATTACTAATCTTATATATGGAATTGATTAATAATCCTAGATTTTTATCACTTTCATTAGCCATATCAGCAGTTTTCTGCGTATTTTTACTCACATCTTGTATATTTTTAATCATAACTTCTAATTCTTCTCCAAATTTATTTAATGCTCTACTTACTTTATCTAAATCATTAGCTTGCGAAACCGAACCTTGAGAGATTTCCTGTATGGCACGTAAAACCTCATCATATGATACGCTCACCTTTTCAGATATTTTAGATAGATTATTAGAATAATCAGAAATCTGTTGAGAACTTGACTTTACTAATTGTATCATTTCTGATATGTCTTTTATAGTTTTACTTAATGCTTTATTCATTATTCCAAACTCATTCTTTTTATCTGTATCTATATTTCCAGTAAAATCTCCTTGCGATATCTTCGTTAAAACATATATCATATCCTTTAATGAACTCTTTATAACCCTTATTATAATCAACATAAACGACAATAATAAAATTATTGCTGCAATTACGATAATAAAATACAATTTTAGATTTTTAACGTAAATTTTATAACTGTCCTTTTTTAACTTTTCAGCTACTAACTTATTGTATTTTATCAATCCATCAAGATAATTCTCAATGTCCTTTTCTAATTTATTTAATCTAGTTCTTTGATCATCTTTAATATCACCTTGATTTGATAAAGTCTTCTTTATCTCTCCCCACATATCAATATATTTCTTATAATCATTTTTAAACTTATTTATGTACATAACTTCATTTTTATCTATTTTAAAATTTTCATATTCCTTTAATAGCTCATCTATTTTTTTATTAATTTCTTTCACTTTTTTATCATACTCATAATAAAATCTACTATCCATTCCTTTTGAAATATTATATTTAAGCATATATACGTTATTCTTCAACTCACCTATTTTTATTATTGGAAGAAGTCTATTTGTATAAATTATATCTGTATTATAATAAATTTGTTTAAAAGCATAATATCCCACACCACCTATTATTCCTAAAAACAATATTTTAAAAATCAATATAAATATTATACTATGTACAATTTTAAGGTTTTTGAATTTGTCCATTAAATTCCATTTCCCAAAAAAACTTTTTAAATGTTTTTTCAATTCATTTCCTCCTTCCATAATCTGCAAATAAAATCTTTAATTTAAATAGATTGAGATAGATAAAATTTACCTATATCCATACGGAAATTATACTTAAAACGGATTAATGCAAAATCTTCTTTGACTTATTTAAATCGAAGATTTTGTTCTAACCCTCTAAATATTAAATAATCCACTATATTTATTATATAATATAAATTTATATTATGCAAACGGTTGCATTCATAGTGTATTTAATATATAATTATAAATGTCACTTTTATCAAATAGAAAATAAAGGAGGCTTGATTATATTGAATACAAAACAACTACCTAAAGTAGCTTACTTTTGTATGGAATACGGTTTAGATACTTCTTTAAGGACTTATGCAGGAGGATTAGGTATATTAGCAGGAGATTATTTAAAAGGAGCTAAAGATCATGGATTCCCTATGGTCGGTATAGGTATCAAATGGAAACAAGGATATACTGATCAAATGATTGGAGAAGATGGTCGTCCATATGATACATATCATAACTACGAATATGATTTTATGGAAGATACAGGTGTAAAGGTAACTGTTAAAATTCGTCAAAGAGATGTTGTATGCAAGGTTTGGAAGGTAGAAAATTTCGGAAATGTACCTCTTTACTTACTAGACACTGACCTTCCTGAAAATGAAGATTCTTGGATAACAGGACAGCTTTATGGTTGGTTTGGTGAAGAAAGAATAGCTCAAGAAATGGTATTAGGAATTGGTGGAGTTAGAGCTTTAAGAGCATTAGGTATTGATGTTGACGTTTATCATTTCAATGAAGGTCATGCAGTTTTTGCAGGACTTGAACTTATAAGAGAAAAAATGGAAAAAGGTATGTCTTTTGAAGATGCATTAAAGGCTTCAAGAGAAGAAATAGTATTTACTACACATACTCCAATAATTCAAGGAAATGAATCTCATTATTTAGACAGATTAATGTATATGGGTGCTAACAATGGTCTAACATTAGAACAGATGGTTAGAATTGGCGGAGCTCCTTTTAATATGACAGTAGCTGCTTTAAGACTTTCACGTATTTCAAATGCAGTAGCACAGCTTCACTGTCAAACTGCAAACAAAATGTGGGCTCACATAGACGACAGATCAGAGATTATAGGTATAACAAATGCAATCCATCTTCCAACTTGGGTAGATGAGAGAATGATTGATGCAGCAGAAAATGGTGGAGATCTTTGGGAAACTCATATGGACAACAAAAGAAAATTAATCGAATTCATAGAAGAAAGAAATGGAGTTAAACTTGATGCAGATAAATTACTTATAGGTTTCTCAAGACGTGCAGCTCCTTATAAGCGTAGTAACTTTATATTTACTGATGAAAACGTAATTTCTCCACTTTTAGAAGAAGGAAAAATACAAATAGTTTTCTCAGGAAAAGCACATCCACTAGATGATACAGGAAAGAAAATAGTAGAAAACATTGTTAAAATGACAAAAAAATATCCTAACTCTGTTGTATTCTTAGAAAATTATGATATGACTATAGGTAAAATGTTAACTAGAGGTTCTGATATTTGGCTAAATAACCCAAGAAGACCAAAAGAAGCTAGTGGTACTTCTGGTATGAAAGCTGCAATGAATGGTGTATTAAATCTAAGTATTTTAGATGGATGGTGGCCTGAAGCTTGTGAGCATGGTGTAAACGGATGGCAATTCGGCGATGGCTTTGAAAGCGAAAATGTAGCTGAACAAGATGCTCATGACTTAAAAGCTCTATATAAAGTTCTATTAGAAGAAGTTATTCCTACTTACTATAATAATCGTGAAAAATGGGTAGAAATGATGAGAAATAGTATCCTTAGCACAAAGGATAAATTTGCAGTTAAGAGAATGCTTGAAGAATATTATGAAAAAATGTATATCAAAAAATAAAAATGTTTTTACTTCCCACGATATGAATATATCGTGGGATATTTTTTTATAAATTGTATATAAGGTTAAATCTAGAAAAAATATCATACATCAAAATAAACTTAATTATATAATAATATTAAAGTATTCTAGAGGAGGTGTGAAATGATTGAAAAGCAGCTAATTGACAGAATTCAAAATGCAATTGATTATATAGAAGAACATTTATATGAAAAAATCAAAATAGAAGATATCGCTAAAACAGCCTATATGTCTCAATCCACATTTTATATTATTTTCTCAAATATTCTAGGCACTACAGTCAAAGATTATATAAGGAAACGCCGTTTGTCCCTATCTGCATATGATTTAGTAAAATCGAACATGAATATTTTAGAAATAGCTTTAAAATATCAATATTGTACTTATGAATCTTATTCTAGAGCATTCAAAAAATTATTTGGTGTTTCACCAAAAAAATATAGAAGTAAAAATCTATATATCAATGTTTTCCCTAAAATCAATTTAACATATCAAAATTTGAATGGAGGAATTGATGTGATTAATAAAGAAATGAACAAAGATATTATAATTAATAAGATTAATTCAATCAATAGCGGTTTTATACTAGACATTGATATTGATCATTTTCAACAAATTAACGAAAAATATGGCTTTAACATAGGGGATAAGGTGCTTATAGAAGTTTCTGAAAGGATTAAAAATGTTTTAAATAAGCATAAATTAAATGTCGATGTAACCCGTATAAATGCTGATGAATTTGTAGTAATTATAAAAGATAAACCCAAAGAATTTATAGAGAAAATATCTTCTGGAATAATAAATATTATGACTAAAGAATTTGTATTTGATGAAATAACACTAAATGTTACAGTAAGTATAGGCATTTCAAGTTTTACTGTTGGTTGTAATGATGAAGAAGTCATTAAAAGTGTTAAAGAAGCTATGATACTTGCTAAAAAAAGTGGAAGAAATCAGTACAAGCTAATATAGTTTGTACTGATAAGAATTCAAGGGGGAAATAAAGTGAAAATATACATAACAAGACATGGTGAAACAGAATGGAATAAATTGGGTAAAATGCAAGGATGGAAAGATTCTAATCTTACTATAAAAGGTATTGAAGATGCTAAAAAATTAGGAAAAAGTTTAGCTCATATTGAATTTGATAAGATTTATTGTAGCCCTTTACGCAGAGCCATTGATACTGCAAATTATATTAAAGGCGATAAAAATACGGAAATAATAATAACTGAATCATTAAAAGAAATGGGTTTCGGTTCATGGGAAGGGATGGAATATTCAAAAATAAGCGAATCATACCCTACTCAACATTTTAATTTTTGGAATAAACCACATTTGTATAAACCTATTGACGGCGAAAGCTTTGATGTATTATTTGATAGAGTACAAAAAGTATTAAATGACATAATTAATTGTAATAATTATGGTGATAATATTTTGATCGTAACTCATGCTGTAGTTATTAAAGCTATCTACGCAATAATTAAAAATTATTCTTTAGAAAACTTTTGGAATCCTCCCTTTATTCATGGGACATGCTTAACCATACTTGAAATAAAAGATAATGAAATACAAATTGTTTTAGAAGCCGATATTTCTCATTTAGAAAAACTTGATATAATAGGATAGATACAAAAAGACGGTTCTTTTGTTTCCTTCTGTATACATTAGAACCGTCCCCTTATTCCCAAAAATATAATCCTCTATTAAAAACTCAATGACTTGTACTTTCCTAATGTAATAAATTCATCTACAATGTCTTCAATTTCTTCATTGTGAGTAATCATTAATATTATCTTGTCCTTTTTTTCCTCTTTTAATATCGACTTAAGTTTAAGTATACTATTATAATCCAATGCAGATATCGGCTCATCTAATATCATAAATTTTGGCTTTTTTAATATTCCTCTTACTAAAAGCTATTTTCTGTTTTTCTCCGCCAGATAAATCTAAATTTTCGTTATGACTATCTATTCGCTTTTCAATGTAAAATTCAGAACATAACCTTTTCAAATAATCTCTATCATAAGATTTAATACCAAAAGTCAAATTTTCTTTTAAAGGGATATTGATAAGATCTGGCTCTTGCTCTACAATCGATATTAAATGCCTTCTTAAGTAATTAGCATCTAGTTCTTTTATAGAAATATTATTATAAAGAACATCTCCTTTATAATCATATATAAGTCCTGTTATAATATCTATTAGAGTACTTTTTCCTGAACCATTTTCTCCTTTTAAACAATATATCTTACCTTTTTTAAGAGAAAAATTAAGTCCAAAATAGAGTTCCCTTTTATTATTATAACTAAAATATAAATCCTTTAACTCGATTGAATCTATATCATCTATTATTTTAGTTCCGTTATGTTCAGGCTTTAAGGTTAAAATTTCGTCCATTCTCTTATAACAAACTTTAGCATGTTGATAATAATGTAAACACATATAATAAATATTATAAATTTTCTTATTCAATTATTCTAGTTTTTAAGCTATAATAATTATAGCTTTGAATTCCTAAAACTTTTTTTCACTGTTTTACTATTAAATTATCAGATACTACTCGTTTTTTTTTGCTAATTATTAAATTTAAAAATTATATTTTAAAATGTCAGCAATAATAAACTAGAAAGGATGATTTTATTGAATTTAGTTAAAACTTTGTACATACTTCCAGGTGTTTTGCTAGGATTTTCACTTCATGAATTTGCACATGCTCAAACAGCTGTATGGCTCGGTGATGATACTCCAAAACTTCAAGGAAGGCTTTCAATCAGTCCATTAGTACATATTGATATCATTGGATTTTTAATGATTATACTTGCTGGATTCGGATGGGCAAAACCAGTTGAAATTAATCCATACAATTTTAAAAAACCAAAAAGAGACGATATATTAGTATCTATAGCAGGACCGCTTGCAAATTTATTTATAGCGATATTCTTTCTTTTACTAATGAAAATATTATATCATGCTCCTAACTTTCTACCTTATAGTTTATATGAAACAATAATGAACATTTTCGATTATACTGTATGGATAAATATAGTTCTATTTGTATTTAATCTTATTCCTATACCACCTTTAGATGGATCGCATATTTTATTTGATATATTGGATCTTAAAGATAAACCATTTTATTATGAATTTTATGATAAAGGTAGAATATTACTTTTTATTTTAATAATTACAGATCTTATCGATAAAATAATAGGGCCACCTATCCATATGATATATCTTGCTCTAGAAAATCTATTCTTTTAATAAAAAAATACAAGGGGACAGATTCTAGTGTATCATTTTGGATACAGAAGAACTGTCCCCTTATTTTCTTTAATATCCGTATCTTGAGCCTGGATACCCATAGTAAGGATGCCTTCTACCTCTTAATAGTTCATTTAATAATATAATAAATATTAAATCTTTAAATAATCTTCTCCTACCATAGCGCCTTCTACTAGCTGAAGTCCTCCCATTTTCTAATGGATCTTTGTCTATTTCTGGATATATTTTTATCATCTCTTCGTATACTTCATCAACCATTATTCTCACTTCATCTTCATCTAGATAAGGATATGGATTTGGGTATGGGTATGGATATACTCTATAGCTATATGGATAATGTCTGTATATACACTCTCTAACCTTTGGCAGTACCTCATGATATATTTCCGGATATTCGTACATATATGAATAGTTATAATACATAATAAAATCCCCTCTCTATCTAATCCAGTTTGATACTATTATATGTTAGAGAGGGGTTTTTGGTTTATGTTACTTAATAATTTTTATATCTATATTTAATTTATCAATATCTATCGTATTTTCATTATCTAATTTCAATTCTTCTCCATTCATAATAACTTTACTATTTTCATCTAATCCTAAAATTTTAAGTTTCATTTTAGGAATTTTATAGCCATCTTTTATAACTTCTGATGTTATTGAAACTTCTTTTTCACTATCTTTCATTATAAACTTTATCTCTGTATATTTACCTTTTTCATAATCAAAGCTAATTCCATCATCTAAATATAGTGTGTATTCACCATCTTGTCCTAAATAACAGTTAATAGTAATCTCCTGCTCTTTTTCTCCTATATACTGCATTACATTATCTGTAGGTATGATAGCCCCTGCTTTAATAAATATAGGCATTGAATCTATTGGAGCTTCCTTAATAATATATCTACCACCTTCGAATCTTTCTAAAGTCCAATAATCGTACCAAATGCCTTTAGGAAGATAAACCATTCTAACTCTTGTATACGGCCTTGTTATTGGACAGATTAATATGTTTTCTCCAAATAAAAATTGATCATTTATGTTATATGTTTCTTCATCATCTTGATAATGATAGAATAATGGCCTAATAGCTGGATGTCCATTAATCGAACTTTCTCTCATCAAATTATATAGATAAGTTATAAAATTATATCTTATCTTAATAAATTTCCTTGTGTTTTCTAAAACTTCTTCTCCAAAGCACCAAGGTTCTTGATTAATAGAACCTTTTACACTGTGATTTCTAAATAATGGCGTAAATGCTCCTAATTGTGTCCAACGAGTTAAAAGCTCACCATTACCATCTCCAATAAAACCACCTACATCTGCACCTATAAATGAATATCCACTTAAACCTAAATTCATAAACATAGGCATACTCGCTTCTAAATGCTCCCAAATGCTCGTGTTATCTCCTGTCCAAAGAGCTGCATATCTTTGAGTCCCAGCAAAAGCCGCCCTAGTCAATATAAACGGCCTTACATTAGGTTTGATTCTTTTTACTCCTTCATAAGTAGCTATAGCCTCAAGCATACCATATAAATTATGAATTTCTGCATGACTCTTTTCTTCACCTTGATCATTAAAATGTACCGTATCCTCTGGAACAACTTTAGATTCCGTAGTAAAATCAGCAGGTTCATTCATGTCATTCCAAAAGCCTTCTACACCATCTCCTATTAACCTTAAATGGAGTTCTCCCCACCATTTTCTAACTTTTTCCCTTAAAAAATCAGGAAATACAGCTTTGCCAGGCCATACTTCGCCTATATAAACTTCTCCATTCTTATCTTTTATATAAAAATCATTTTCCTTGCCCTGTTCGTATACCCAATATCCATCTTCTACTTTTACACCCGGATCTATTATAACAACAAGTTTAAAGCCCATACCTTTAAGTTTTGATACCATATCTTTAAATTCATAGAACTTATCAGAATCTACTGTAAAGACTTTATAGTCTTTCATATAGTCAATATCTAAATAAAGTACATCACATGGTATATTTTCTGCTCTCATTCTTTTAGCTATTTCCATTAACTCTTCTCTATTTTCATAACTCCATCTACATTGCTGATATCCTAAAAAGTCTTTTCTTGGTAAAGGCATTCTTCCTGTTAAATAAGTATACGCTTTAACGACTTCTGATACTTTATCATCGTATATAAAATAATAATCTAAATACCCTCCATCTGCACCAAACTTTAACACATTATCTTTCGTTTTCCCTAAATCAAAATAAGTTCTGAAACTGTTGTCAAAATAAATACCATAGCATAACTTCTTACTTAATCCAATATAAAAAGGTATAGAAGTATGGTAATTCTTAATAGTTGCATTATGAACTGGGAATATCCCCATAACATCAGTATTCCAATTTGAAGTTTCAGTTCCTTTCTTATTTAACCAACCATATTTCTCTCCTAGTCCATAAAACCCTTTTTCCCAAATAATTTCCTTTTCAATTTCACACTTTTCTAAATCCACACTTATATCTCTATTGAGTAATTCCCCATTTTTATTAAATATACTAACCTGTAAATTTTTTTTATCAATTTCTATTATAAGACTTTTCGTCTTAATTATATTGCCTTCTTGACTGCATTCAATATCTTTAGGTTCGACTGCAATAGCAGGAGTAGATACTGGTATCTCTCCGTCATTGCTATATGCGAAGCGTACAATATTATTATCATAAAAAATGATGTTTAAAAAGCCTTTTTCTCCTTCAATTTTATATCCGAATTCCGTTTTTTTAATCATAACTTACCTCCTTAGTTCTTCATAATGTTCTTCGTTTGTTTAAAGTTTCTAATCTAAAACCACTTCTACATATGTTCTTAAAACTTCACCAACTGACCATGCTTGAGCTACACAACCCCTTGGATAGTGAGGCTCATCTCCATCAAATATTTCTGATATATTGCCAATACATGCATCTTGCATATGATAATAAAATTCCTCAAGCATATGTTTTGCATTAAGTTTACTCTCTTTAGAATAGTCATTTACTTTTACATATGCCTCAACAAAAAGCCCTATCAACCAAGCCCAGACTGTACCCTGATGATATGCTCCATCTCTCTTTAGAACATCTCCACCATATTTCCCTATATATTCTTTATGTTTTTTCGATAAACTCCTTAATCCGAATGGAGTATATAGTTCTTCATATACTTTCTCTACTATTAACTTCTCTTTCTCTCTATCAAGAATTGAAAATGGCAAACTCACAGCTAATATCTGATTTGGCCTAATTATGTCTACTGGTTTTTCATTCTGTATAACATCGTATAAATATTTGCCATTATCATTCCAAAACTTCTCTACAAAGCTCTTTTTAGCCTTTTCTGCTAATTGTCCATATTCACTACCATCGTATCCCAATCTGTTCGATATTTCTTCCATAATTTTTAGAGCATTGTACCAAAGAGCATTAATTTCAACTGCTTTCCCATGTCTCGGAGTAACTACCCAATCTCCAACTTTGACATCCATCCAAGTTAACTGTGTACCCTCATCTCCAGCAGATAAAAGTCCATCATCATCCATATAAATATTATTTATTGTACCTTTTACATGATGCTTTATTATACTTTCAAGATGAGGATATATCTTATCTTTAACAGTCTCTAAATCATTAGTATACTCAAGATATTTATATACTGCATAGAAAAACCATAATGTTCCATCTGCTGTATTATATAAAGGTGGAGTATTCTCATCTGGAAACATATTCGGTATTATTCCATCTTTAATATATTTCGTAAATGTTAATAAGATATCTTTAGCATCATCAAATCTCTTAGTAGTCAGAGTAAGTCCAGTAAATGCTATCATAGTATCTCTTCCCCAGTCTGTGAACCAAGGATAGCCTGCAATTACCGTTTTAGTTTTTGTAGATTCTCTTTTAACTATAAAATTATCACTTGCCAATACTAAATTCTTTAAAAGAGGATTTGAATATCCTGCTCTATCTACTAACTCTGTACGCCTTTTCTTTTCATTCTCAATTATTTCTTCTGCCGTATATTCAATACTGTCCTCTATTGTAGCTAAAAAAGTTATAGTATACTTCTTATGTGGTTCCATTTCATAATGAAAAATACCCGGTATAAAATGAAAATCGATACTTTCGAGTCCTCTATACCTTTCATTTTCATAGAACATAGGCAAAGACCAGTCTTCATCTGCCTCGTATCTACAGTTTGAAATTATTTTCAAATTTAAACCTGTACTCTCTTCAGTTAATTTTAAAGTTCCTTTTTCATAACTTTGGTTATATTTAAAACTACCTTTTTTACTGACATCATGGTGATCCCTAAAGTTTACATATGGAGTAAATGTCATTTTTACTTTTTTACTTCCGGTATTTATTTTGTATACAACAGCCACAGTATTTTTCTCATATTCCATCGCCACTTCTTTACTAATAACAATATCTTTAACTCCATAAATAAACTTTGGAATAGGATAATTATTAAATCTTCTTAATTGTAAATATCCATCGTCTATCTTTCCAATAAACTGGTTAGAAAATAATTTGTATTCCTCTCCATCTATTTCTAATGTTTCATCTATTTTGGACAATAATAAATGTCTCTTTATTGGAGGCACTAATGAAGCATTAAGCAGCCCATGATATTTTCTGATATTTGCCCCAATTATAGTAGATGAACAAAAACTACCAAGTCCATTTGTAATTAAATATTCTTTCTGTATTCCTTCATTAAAAGTCTTCCAATTTGGATATCCTAGTTCCAACTCTTCACCCCCCTAAAAAATATTATAACATAATTTATGCAAACGGTTGCATCTATTTTATAAATATAATAAAATATTGTCAAGGGGGTTTTTATATGTCTAAAAAATTAGTAATATTTCTTGTAATATTTACTCTAGTTTTCTCTGTAGGCTGTCAAAATCAAAATGTTACAAATAAGCAAATAAGTGATAGTTCAAATGAAATTAAATACGAAGTTCAAAATGACGGTGGTGCCTTTTCTTCAAAAGACATAATATATTTTATAATGACTGATCGTTTCTATGATAAAGATAAAGAAAATAATGATTTCCCTGATGTAAATAAAGATGATCCAAAAGCATATCACGGTGGCGATTTAAAGGGAATTATAGAAAAATTAGATTACATAAAATCACTAGGTGTAACTGCTATTTGGATAACTCCTGTTTGCAAAAATCAATATGGCGGATATCATGGATACTGGATTACTGATTTTTATAAAGTCGATCCACATTTAGGTACATTAAGCGATTTAAAAGAACTCGTACAAGAAGCACATAAGAGAAATATTAAAGTAATACTAGACTATGTGGTAAATCACACAGGAAATAAATCTCCATGGTTAAATGATGAAAAATATAAAGATTGGTTTCATCCGAAAAAGAATATTTCTAATTGGAACGATCAAAAACAACTTGAAGAAGGCTGGATATTCGGTTTGCCTGATCTAAATCAGAATAATCCTGAAGTTAAAAAATATTTTATAGATAATGCTATATGGTGGATTGAACAAACAGGAATAGATGGAATGAGGCTCGATACTGTTAAACACGTTCCGAAAGATTTTTGGAATGAGTTTGCCTATAATATTAAATCAAAATATCCGAATTTTTCCCTACTCGGAGAAGTTTGGAATGATAATCCTAGATATTTAGAACAGTATCATAAAATAGGAATAGATTCTTTAACAAATTATCCACTTTATAATGGACTTCGTAAAACTTTTACTAGATTTGGTAAAGCAAATAGTTTAGTTAATGCTATAAAGATGCAATCAGCATTTACTAATCCTGAACTAAATGGAATTTTTGTTGATAATCACGATAATAAAAGATTAATTACTGAAGCAAAAGAATATGGAGAAGCTTATTTAAAGCAGGCCTTAACTTTTATAATGACATATCCGGGAATACCTATTATATACTATGGTACAGAAATAGCTATGGAAGGTGGAGATGATCCAGACAATAGAAGGGATATGGAATGGGATAAGATTGGTAATTCAGAAATGCTAAATTACTTTAAAATGTTGACTCATATTAGAAATTCAAATGAAGCTCTTTATAATGGAGAATTTGAATTGTTAAACTATGATAGTTACTTTCTTTCTTATATGAGGAAAAAAGGTAATAGTAAGTTTATTGTGATTTACAACCTGCAAAATAAAGAAAAGAATATAACTATTAATTTAAAAGATGATAGTTCTAAATATACTGATGTGTTAAGTAGTAAAACTTATAATATTGAAAATGGTAATTTAAATATTACTATGAAACCTTTAGAAGTGATTATTTTAACTTCTAATTAAAACTAATCCCCTTTTATATACTAAGTAAAAGGTAGATGAATAGTTCATCTACCTTCCTTAATTCTCATACTATACTCTTTATTGAATAAAATGAAATTCCGTTCTTAACTATGCCTAAATTTTATCCAATAAAAATAAGTAGTCGTTTTCTAATTTTCAGTATTTTTTTCATATACATAAAAATGTGACTCAAAACCTCCGCCCTCAACATATACTTTGGATAATTTGCCGTTACTGTATTCAAATGTAGGATTATTATAATCTAATTTGGGTAATGAAAAATAATCGATTAACATTTTTTCAAAAGAATTTACCAAAAAATCGTTCATCTTCATACATTCTTCATTTAGCTCTTTAGGTATCTCTTGAACCTCATCTATAGGATCAACCTGCAATTCGCTCTTAAATTCCAAATAAAATTTTAATGGTTGAGCTCTTTCTTCTATCTGATAATATAACGTTAAATTACTTCTATGAAGAATCTGTTCGCCATCTTCAGAAATAATTTCAAACCCTATACAATAAACATATTCATTTTTAGATAATTCTTTAGGATTGTCTATTATGATATTATAGTCTGAATTTAATGTGTTTGAATATATATTTTTTATTATTCTTATTCGATTATTATCTGATATTTGTTTAAATTCGACTTCTAATTTAGCTAATTTTTTATTTAACTCTTCCGGTTGATGATTTATCAAAAACGTCTTACCATCTTCTCTATTTACGGATATATCTTTTTTTGAAACATCAGTATTCTGTCTCGTAGAACAAGCTGTAAGTAAGACAATAAATAAGACAAAAAAGAAAAAAATATATTTTTTCATTTTTTCCCATATCCCCTCAAATTGGTACAAATATATTATTACATAATTTTACAAATATCAATATAAATTAATACTTTTTAATATCAAGAACGAAAAAATTCTAAATAATTGAACAGTCCTTAAAGACACTAAAAAAGCAGCCAATATTGGGCTGCTCGAACTTGTTGACAAAGTAAAATATTTTATGAAAATGACGCTCATGCGGACGAATTTAGAAAAAACTTAAGGCTCAAATTTTTAGAAAATCCTAACGCTTCCAATGAGTCATCCTGACTCTGGAAGCTGGCTTAGCATCCATGCTAATCCTACGGATTTTCTTGAAAATTTTCACCTAGTTTTTTAACTAAATTCTTTCAAGCATTCACTTTCATTTTCATAAATATTGAAAAATATAAGTTTGTCAACAGTCTAAAGCAGCCAAGATTGGCTGCCCTTTAATTAGTTTTTATTAAAATATAGGTTGACAATGGTGCTACTTTTACGCTCTCAACAGCTTCATATGCACCATTAACTCCCTCTACATTTACCTCTTTTTCATTAGATATTATACTCCACTTACCTTCTAGTGGAAGTTTAATTTCTATTTCTTCTCTATTAGCATTATGAATAATCAATATATTTTTAAAGTCGCCTTCATATGGAGAAGTTAATAAATATGCTACTGAATTTTTCGGAGCTTCAATAAACTTTAGATATTTTTTAATATCTTCTGCTTTATCTAATGTCATTACTTTTTGACTTTTTCTTAATGCAATCAACCCTTTTATATATTCATAAGTTTCTCTATATTTATTTTTATTACTCCAATCTATTTTATTAATCTCATCACCGGCTCTAAAGCTATTATGGTTGCCATGTTTTGTTCTTAATATTTCAGTACCGCCTTGTATAAAAGGTATTCCCTGTGATGTTAAAACCATCGATAACGCTAACCTATTCATCTTTTCTCTTTCTTCAGAAGTAGCATTTGGATTGCTCTTTTCAAATTTGTCAAACAGACATAGATTATCATGACAACTTACATAATTTATAGTTTCAGTAGGCTCTTTTGTAAATCCTTTTATTCTGCTGCTGTAATCAATCATTCCGACTATTCCTTTTTTTATTTCATCTTCTAATCCTGCTCCACCATTTACAAAGCCTACTCCTTCTCCATCATTGTCTCCTTTTATAGCATTTCTAAAATCATCATTAAATACTGCTATGCCCATACCCTTCTGCTTACCTTTTTTTAACTGTTTGGTTGGAGATAATGATGATGGGCCTCCGGTCCAAGGCTCTCCATAAATTAATATATTCGGATTAATCTTTCTTAACTGTTTTTCTACTTCTCTCATAGTATCAATATCATGTAAAGCCATTAAGTCGAATCTAAATCCATCTATTTTATATTCAGTAGCCCAGAATTTAACCGAATCTACTATAAATTTTCTCATCATAGGCTTTTCAGATGCTGTTTCATTTCCGCATCCTGAACCATTCGTATATTTACCCGATGAATCCGTTCTATAGTAATATTTAGGTACGAGTATATCAAATGGAGAATTTCCAGTTGTATAAGTATGATTAAATACAACATCCATTACTACTCTTATTCCATTTTCATGTAATGCCTTAACCATTTCTTTGAATTCCTTTATTCTCACAGTCCCATCATAAGGATTTGTAGAATAAGAACCTTCAGGTACATTATATAAGTAAGGATCATATCCCCAGTTATACTCTCCTTCTTTAGTTTCATCTACACTGGCAAAATCATATACTGGAAGTAAATGTATATGAGTAATACCTAACTCTTTTAAATAATCGAGTCCTGTAATTTCTCCATTTGGCCCTCTAGTTCCCTTTTCTGTAAAAGCTAAATATTTTCCTTTATGCTTTATCCCAGAATCCTCATCTACAGAAAAATCTCTTACATGCATTTCATATATAACCGCTTCAGTTGGTTTTATTGGAGCTGGAATTTCATGTTCGTCCCAACCTTCAGGATTTATAGAATCAAAATCTACTATCATACCCATTTCCCCATTTACAGTTGCTCCTTTAGCATAAGGATCTGGAGTTTCCTTCTCTACTCCATTAATAGTAACTCTATAATTGTAGTATTTATTCTTGTAATCCCCGTAAAGTTTAAATTCCCAAACACCTTTTTCACCTTTTGACATCGGATATACTTTACCTACACTGTCTTTATAGTCATCATAAATAACTACCTTCATACTCTCTGCAACAGGCGACCATACTTTGAAAACTGTATACTCTTTAGTATATGTAGCACCTAAATCATCTCCGTCATATACAAATTCCTCGCTCTCTAGTACCTTTCTCATTTCTACATCCCTTTCCTTGAAGTCTTTATGATATGCAGTAGTATTTTTTTAGAATTCTGATCAGCAAAACCCACGAATATCTGCATTAACATATTTACAATTATAGAGTCGATTCTCTCTCTATTAACTCTGTATCGATTATATAATGATTTGTTCCAATATCTTCATTTTCGAGCTTTCCAATTAATAGCTTCGCCGCATAATACCCTAATTCTTCAGCCTTAATATCTACCGAAGTAAGCTTTGGCTGCTGATATTCAGCTAAAGGCGTATTATTAAACCCAACAACCGCTATTTTGTTTGCCGCTTTCTCTTTTATAGCTTTTAGAACACCAAAAGCTATCAAATCATCTGTTGTAACAACAGCAGAAGGTTCTTTATAATCTAAAATCTCCATCATAGCTTCATAACCCTTCATTTCTGTAAAGTCAACTTGCTCATAGATAAGCTTTTCATCAACAGAAATCCCATGTACCTTAAGCGCTCTCAAATATCCGTCCAATCTGTCTCTAGTAACGTTAAGAGTATGGGGTCCACCGATAAAAGCTATATCTCTATGCCCTTTATTAATTAAGTAATTGACAACATCATACATAGCTTTAAAGTTGTTGTTGTCTACCCACAATATTCCATCTGATTTTTCAGGCCTACCGACTACAACAAATGGATATTTTTCATTATCTTTTAAATATTCAATACATCTATCGTTCTCTCTTGCAGTTAAAAGGATTATACCGTCCACCCATTTACTGTAAATATAATTTTTAATAAAATCTATTTCTTCATTCTCATTATTACTATAAGTATACATTATATAGTAACCCTTTTTTTGAGCATAGACACTTATTCCTCTCATTGCCTGAATAAAGAATGGATTTATAAATAAATCTTCTTCGGCATTCGGCAATATCAATCCTAAAGTTTTAGTTGATTTATTTGCTAAACTCCTCGCAATGGCATTAGGGTAATAATTTAATTTTTGCATTGCCTCGAATACTTTTTTCTTCGTTTCATCACTTATTTTTGGGTGATCGGCAATAACCCTAGAAACTGTCGATGGAGATACATTTGCCAATTTGGCAACATCTTTTATTGTAACAGGCATAGTATTCACTTCCTACTTTTATTTTATTGCCTAATTTTTAATATATTGTTAATTTAAACATTTCATACATTATAAATTATATTAATTGTACAATACTTTTTCAATTTTAATTTTAACTCTTCGTAGCTCCAGCCGATAAACCTTCTACTATATGTTTTTGTAGATAAATAAACAATAAAGTTATCGGTATAGCAACTAATATAGAACCTGCTGCAAATAAAGTAAATTTAGTGTTTTGCTGTCCAGTTACCATTTCATATAAAGCCATAGCCAAAGTCTTTTTATCGGCACTTCTTAATATTAATCTTGGTAAAATATAATCCATCCAAGGAGCAGTAAATTGAGTCAATGCAATAAAAGTAATTATTGGTTTTGCTACTGGTAAAATAATCTTTCTGAATATAGTTAGATTTGAAGCTCCATCTATTCTAGCAGCTTCGTCTAAACTCTTCGGTATACCATCAAAATATCCTTTAACTAACCATGCATTATATGGTATTTGTCCACCTGCATATACAAGTATTAATCCCAAATGAGTATTTAAAAGACCTATCTGCATTAATAATACGTATATAGCAGTCATAGATAAGAAACTCGGAAACATTTGCAAAATAAGCATACTTACTAATCCTACTTTTTTACCCTTAAATTTAAATCTTGAGAATACATAAGCTGTTATAGTAGTAAATATAACTGATAATATCATGTTTATTGTTGCAATCTTTAGAGTATTAAGATACCATCTTACAAAATTCGTTTTTGTAAACAATTCTTTATAATGTATCAAAGTTGGATTTTTAGGTATCAAAGTAGAACCATATAAACTATTTCCAGGATTTAATGATGAACCTATTATCCATACAACCGGTGCAAGTACAATGAATGATAAAAATAACAGAACAGCATATAATACAATCTTTGACAAATATTTTGATAACTTACTCCTATTATCTGCCGTGTTTTTTTCTACTGGTAAAACTATCATTATATCATATCCTCCTCTTTAAAGGATTTTGTTTTAACAAAACTATATGATGATATACTAGCTACTATAAAGAATATTATTATTGATATTACTGCAGCCATATGGAATTGGTTTTGATTTAATGTCAATTTGTAAATCCAAGAAACTAAAATATCTGTATGTCCAGCATATTTATATGCAGGATTTACAGGTCCTCCATCTGTTAATAAGTATATATTATTAAAATTGTTGAAGTTATAAGCAAAAGATAGTATTAAATAAGGTGCTGTTTGATAGAATATCATTGGTAAAGTAATTTTATAGAATTTTTGTCTGTTTGTAGCCCCATCTATATCTGCAGCCTCATATAAATCTTTAGGAATATTAGTTAAAATACCAGACATTAATACCATAAAATATGGTGAACCTAACCACATATTTACAAGTAGTATAACTATTTTGGCTAAAGTAGGGTCTGTAAGCCAAGAAATACGAGCTATATCAAACTTAACTAATAAATTATTTATTGGACCAGGACCACTGAACATTAAACGCATTACTAATAAAGATAAAAATCCCGGTATAGCATATGGTAATATAAATATACTTCTCCAAACTCTCTTAAATTTAATACCTTTTGCATTAGTTAATAATGCTAGGAATAATCCTCCGAAATATGTTGTAATAGTCGCTAAAACTGCCCAAACAACTGTCCATTTAGCAACTCCAAAAAATGTTGAACTCCAAATCTTTAATTTTACTAAATTTCGGAAGTTTTTTAATCCTACCCAGTCGACTAAACTTCTTGGTGGTAAATGATATGGACTTGAATAATTAGTAAATGCAATACAGAAAGTAAAGATTATAGGTAGTAATGTTACAAAAGTAACTGCTAAAATAGTTGGAGTAAGCATGAACATTGGGAAATATTTATCCCAAACATACTTTAAAAACTCTTTGAATGTTCTTCTTTCTTCTCCTCTTTCAATAAGCTCGGCTGTATTTTTAGCATCTTTTATATTTATAATATAAATTACTATAAGCAATCCTATCAATAACAAAGAAATAATGCCTTGTATCAATAGAATAATCGAATGATCTCCTTGAGCTATACCATTTACAAAATGTAAAGGTTTTTCTCCTAGCGTAATCAATCCCCAAATAGAATGCTTAAAATATGGAATAGTAAAAATAAGTATTATAAGCTCAAACGCAGAAAAAATTATACCCTTTATAATCTCTCTGTTATAAAATTGCCCTAGTCCCATGAATACTGTAGATAATAGTGCAGCTTTAGTAGACTTTTTCATCTTCTCCCTCCTACCACAAATCTTCTTTAAAAAAATCTAGCCATTTACGATACCGTAAATGACTAGATTCTTTACTATTTCATTCTAGTCTAGTCTTATTCTTGTGACGCTATTGCTTCTTTAACAGTCTGAACAGCATTATCTAATGCCTCTTTTGGATCTACTCCATCATTCCACATTGATGCAAACGCAGCACCGTATGGTTCCCATACAACTCCCATTTGTGGAATTGAAGGCATTGGAACCGCATATTGAGCTTGAGCTAAGAATGGTGCAACAACATCATCATTCTTAATAATATCTTCATTCATAAGAGATTTAACAGGCGGTATCTGTTTAGTTATTTCAAATCTCTTTAATAACATTTCATCTGAAGTTGCAAATTTAGCAAATAATTTAGCCGCATTTGGATATTTAGTGTATGAACTTACAAATATTGATCTAATACCAGAAAAACTTGCTGGATGCTTTCCTCCCGGTAATTTTGGTAGTGGAGCTATACCAAAGTTAACTCCTGCTTCTTGATAACCTTTAACTGCCCAAGGCCCATTTATTATCATAGCTGCTTTACCTTCTGAGAATAAACCATCCATAATTTGGTAGTTGGTGTCAGCCGAATTTAATGGTAATATCTCTTTTAACGATACCATAAATTTAGCACCTTCAACAGCAGCATCACTATTTAAACCTATATCATCTTTATTCGTTCCACCATTACCAAATACATATCCGCCATTACCAGCTATAAAACTATGTGAGAAATAAGCGTTTGCAACATCCCACATTAAAGCATACTTGTTTTCATCTGGATTATTATACTTTTTAGCAAATTCTATAATCTCTTCAAAAGTTTCAGGTGCCTTTGAAATTAAATCTTTATTATAGAACAAAGCATATGTTTCTATAGCTAATGGGTATCCATATACTTGTCCTTCAAAAGTAACACCATCTGCAGCAGCTTTCATAAAGTCATTTTTCACTCTATCAGCAGTTACATCGTTAACTTGTACTAAACCTGAAGTCACTAATTCTCCAGTATGATCGTGTGGAGCAACAAATACATCGGCACCTACTCCTGCAGGGCCATCTGTAGCTAACTTATTCTTTGCATCTGTATTAGGAACTGCTTCATAAGTAACTTCTACACCGTATTTTTCTTTAAATTTTTCAGCTACATATTTTATCCAATCTGATTCTGGACCTTCACTCTCCCAAACAACTAATTTTGCACCTGGTTCAGGAGTTAACTCATTTGATGCACTTTGTTGATTTGTATTTTCCTGTTTACTCTCTTTATTGTTTTGCGCTGGCTCTTCTTTAGCGCCGCATCCTACTAGCGAAAATACTAGTACAGCAATAAGTAGAAAACTTAAAAACTTTTTCATATAAATCCCCCTTCTCTAGAATTGTATTAAATAATTTATTTTTTATTTTACAGTTGCCCATTTCTGCAACCGTTTGCATAATTTATTATAAATCTTTTTTAAAAAGATGTCAAACTTTTTTTAATTGCTACAAAGAGCAAGAATCCTAGCAGAATACATAGGTATATCAATGCATAAATCATTATCTGATTTAAAAACATCTCCTGTTAATTTATCAACATATATACCATTGACTTCTAATGTTACCTTTTTATCGAAATTACTGTTATTAATTAAAACAAATACTTTTTCATCTTCATACTCTCTAGTAAATCCTATTACACCCTCTATATTATCAAGCCATTCAAATTTTCCTCTTCTCAACGCCTTATTCTGTTTTCTAAGTCCAATCAGTTTTTTATAGTGATTAAACAGCTTTAAATTCCAATTTTCTTTATTCCATTCCATCGTTCTTCTACAATCTGGATCGTGTCCACCTTCTATACCGATTTCAGTACCATAATATATACAAGGTACTCCTTCATAGGTTAACAAAAATGTAACTGCCATCATTAATTTATCTGCATCCCCATTACATTCCGTCAAAAATCTTGAGGTATCATGACTCTCCATTAGATTAAGCATAACATCATTAACTTGTTTAGTATTTCTCATTCTAACTTTATTGATTAATTCTTTAAACTGACTATCCGAAATATTCCCATAAGCAAAATACTGTAATAAGGCTCTCATAACAGGATAATTCATTACTGCATCGAATTGATCACCTTTAAGCCACGGATAAGCATCAAGCCAAAGTTCACCCACTATATATGCATCCTTTTTAGCTTCTTTTACAACCTTCCTAAATTCTCTCCAAAAATCATGACTAACTTCATCCGATACATCTAATCTCCATCCGTCAATATCTGCCTCTTCTATCCAATACCTAGCAACTTTTAGTAAATATTCTCTCACTTCTGGATTAGATGTATTTAATTTAGGCATACGATATGTAAATGCAAATGTATCATAACTCGGAGGATCCGTTTCTATTGGCCATTTGCGTATATGAAACCAATCATAATAAGGCGATTCTTTGCCTCTTTTAATAACATCTTGAAACGGCTCAAAAAAATAACCGCAATGATTAAATACCGCATCTAATATGACCTTTATACCTCTTTCATGGCACTTAGAAACTAACTCCTTTAAAGTTTCTAAATCTCCAAAATGAGGATCCACTTTAAAATAATCTTTAGTATCGTATTTATGATTAGTCGGTGATTCAAATATAGGAGTAAGGTAAATCCCATTAATACCTAATTCCTCTAAATAATCAAGTTTTTCAATAATACCTCTTAAATCTCCACCATAAAAGCTGCCAGAAGTAGGTAACTCTCCCCACTCTGTCAATTCATCTGGATCATTTGAAGTATCTCCATTAAAAAATCTTTCGGGAAATATTTGATAAAAAACTGTATCCTTAACCCATTCTGGTACTTTATGAATATCTTCTTTATTCATATACGGATATTGAAAAAAATGTAGATATACTTCTTTTTCCTCAATATCTTTTATAAGTCCCCATTCAGTAAAATAAAATTCTCCCTCGCCTCCTTCAACCTTAAAATAATATGCTAATCTTTTGCTTTCAGGACTAACTTCTACCATAAAATAATCATAAAGGTCATCAGAACACACTAATTTCATATTTAACTCTTGTCTTTTTTCCCAATTATACTTATCTCCATATATCAAAACAGCCTTTTTTATATCTCCTTTTGCAGCTCTTAATCTTATATGGATAACATTTTCATCATATGCATAACAGAAATTGCTTTTGGGCCTATGATAAATCGCTTGTAAATTCATATCTCACCTCTTAATAAAAATTTTTCTTAAGTTAAAAAACAAATTAGAAAATAAAAAGTAATGCAACCGTTTGCATCGATATTATACCACTTTGATATTTATGTGTCAATAAACTTTTTAAAATGACAGAGATTTCGCATCAAATTTCCAGTAAAAAATTTGTTTTTACTAAAATTTTATTTTTTAACATTTACTTGAATAACTGGGAAGCCTGTAGACCGATAGGTCTTAAAAATAGTTACACCTCCCCCTACCCCAAGAAATTTTAATAATCAATTTCCAGTTTTATTTTTAATTATGTTTTTTCAAATATTGGATTTATCCAATCAGCTTCTATAGTAAATCTTTCATCTCTTATATCTTCAATAATATCTATCTGCAACATTCTTTTCTTTCTAAATCCTCTAATACACCTAAAGAAATATAATTGCATAAGATTAAATGCTATTATTATAAACAT